>PFTQ01000060.1 GCA_002789635.1 Candidatus Aenigmarchaeota archaeon CG_4_9_14_3_um_filter_37_18
CAAACGGATTAAAAGTCCGCTGCTCTACCATGCTGAGCTACAGGCCCTAATTCATCCTTTCTAACAACTTTCTTACTTTTTCTTTTATATCTTTATTAATATTAACCAAGACAAACCCCTTATCCATCAATCCGTATAGTATAACAGTGTCGCAATCCCCTTCCATGATAAACGGCGTTACAGCTAAATCTTCTTCCCCCTCGACAATGATCTTCACAGGCTCATCTGATTTCAAGGAGTTTTTTACTGCTTCCCAGAACTCTTTAGTTATCATCCCCGAAGGGTTTTCAACCTTGATTATTCTTCCAGTAAAATTCTCCAACAGCCGCCTAGTTTTTCCATCAACTTCCTTCCTATGCTTCTTCAGGTCAAAAACAATTATATCAGGCTCTATCCCTGCTTTTAGGGTGTTAGCGCTTATTACATCGCCAACGCAAACGACTTTCTTCCCTTTTAACTGAGATTTAATATCATCAGGATTAGTATATAATTTTCCATAGGGTTTTCTAAATTCATCCCTCAACTCTTCTGGAAGTTTGTATGTCCTGTTTAATATTATCTACCTCAACCTTACTCCGTCTAAGCTTTTTTGTTGCCAAGCATACTTTTTCAGCTTGGATGTATCCCCGTAACCGCAGGATGAGCATTTTCTTTTTTGATAGTGAAAGGCCCTTTTACCGCACCTTCTGCACAATACATGAACCCTTTTATTCCTCTTTCCCATTGACGGAGTTCCTTTTGACATACTATCGCTCTACAAATATTGACGAAAAGATTAATAAAGTTATTTTTAGCCGCTAGTTGGATCAAATACTCCTGAATTCTCGAAAGTGCTCCTCGGCATTAGAAAAAAGTATCTTGCTTATCTCCTTTTCTTTTTCTGTATCATTTTGAAACTCAGTAACCATATCTTCAAATTCTTCAAATATTTTTTGTCTGCATGAAGTTTCCATATGAATCCACTAATCAATTATATTCATTTTTAAATTTATATTTGATTTTTTCTCTTTTTTAATTCTTCCATCAAGTTATCCAACCCTCTTTCCAAATCCTTGTATGTATTATCAGCTTTTTTCTTATCTCTGGTTTGTCTGACTTCAGATATTAACCCTTTGAAATTGCTCAATAATTTTTGAAATTTCTTAGCGTCATTTTCATACTCATCAAGCAATTGGGAATATTCTTTCCTTAGGTTTTCTGTTAAACTCTTGAATTTAATGCCTGTTTCATCTCGCTCTTCAAGCAGTTGAGGTATCTTTCTTTTAATGATTCATAGTCTTTTTCTAATGTGGGTGCTTTACCTCTGATTTCTTCAAGCTTATTGAAAAGGTAATCGCTCATATCCTTTCCAAAATAAAAGCCAATTACAGCCCCGATCCAGGTAGATAATAGGCTTAGATATCTGTCTATAGTCTTTTCTCCTATGTCTGAATAAGACTTATCAATCAGTGGCAGGAGTATATTTGATAGGAGTAAAAATATGAATGCGAAAAAAACAAGGAAGAGTATCCTCGACTGATTTTTTAAAAAATTTTGGCTTATCCTTCGCTTTAGATTAGTGCCTTTCTCATTTCTTTCAAATTTTTCTTCTTCTTTCCTTGAAGAATTAAACATAATTAATCAATAATTTTGAAAAGATTAAAGCATTGCCATCAAAAAGCTTCTAGCCTTCAACTAAACACTACTTTTTCGCTCTTCTAGAGCTGATTATACAATCTAAATTTTTCCTGAATTAGAACAATTTCCTTACACAGGAGAAGCGTAAAGTATATTGTCCCCACGGATTAGTAGGATGTTGAATTTCTTTTTGTCTTCTTTCCCTTGAATTTCTGCTTCTTCAAGCCATAGGTTCAGATGAAGATCCAAGGCTTTTAGTGTTCCTGTTACCTCTTCAGTGTTCTTCAGTTTAATAAAAACTTTCTTCCCCTTAGCTTTATCCAAAGCGTCAATTGGCCTTTCTGACATTATTTTTACCCCCTCTGTTTTTGTTTAACTTTTTCTATATTTAAAGTTTTAATATTTAAGATTAACGTGAGCTTAAATAATTAATACTTATATTTAAGTAATTAATGAAGTGATTATTTGGCAAAATGGAATATTGATATGGGAAAGAAGATTACAGGCGGGGTTATTCACCAGTATAGAAAGAAAAGAAAATTCCAGAGCGGGTCTATTCCTTTGTTGACAGAATTGGGAAAAGAAAAAAAATTCATAATTTCATGCAGAGGCGGGATAAAGAAAATAAAAGTTGCAAAAGCTGAGTTCATTAATGTTATTGATTCCAAGAACAAGGCCAAAAAAGTAAAGATACTCGGTGTAATCGATAATCCTGCAAGCCCAAACTATGTGAGAAGAGGAATTATAACAAGAGGAGCAATCGTCAAGACTGATTTAGGGAATGTCAAAATCACGAGCAGGCCGAGCCAAGATGGAGTTGTCAACGGGGTTATTGTTCAAGGAAAATAATCTTATTCCAACTTCGAATTTATTGTCCTATATGATTAATAATGTTCCAGGCAAATACTAGCATCTACTTCAAAAATTTCTCAATCCTCAGGCTTTTGACTTCACGGTTATCTCTTCCAACCATGTCTTCAGCCATCAGAAGGGAGTTTATCATAGCTTCTTCTGTGGATTCAATAACAGCTTCGAACGCATCATCCAAAAAACCTTCATGAATACATTCAATTTCTAGAGAAACAACTTCTCTTTTTCTTGGTATCTTGTTTGCAGTCGAGAATGCAATAACAAAGTCCCCGCTTCCTGTGAAAGAGACTGCTCCAAGCCTAGCCATGCCTAAGACAGCATGTTTTGACAGTCTGTTTAATTGGTTATGTGTTAATGGAATATCAGTGGCTATGATTATGATGATAGACGATTGTTTTGAGTCTTCATTCATATTTTTATTTGATATGCCTTGAATTGATTCCCCTATTAGGAATTTACCCATCCTCAAATATTTTGAAAAACTCCCCAAATTGTTGTTGACTAAAACTCCTATTGTATATTTCTTTCCATTCAAGTTGACTATTCTCGAAGAAGTTCCAATTCCGGCTTTAAAACCCAAAGAGATCATGCCTGTGCCAGCCCCGACACACCCCTCCTCTACTTTGCCTGATTTTGCATTTTTTATGCAAGAAAACACATGCTTTTTTTTAACATACCTACCTTCAATATCATTAAGATACCCATCCCAGCATTCCCCTATAACCGGAAGAACGATCTTTCCTTTGTAATATTCGACAACAGCAGAGAAAACATCGCCTAATGACAGGGTGTTCGTCAAGAATATAGGACCGTTCAATTTGGCTTTTTCCATTATATAATGCAGGCCTGTTACTTCCCCATTCCCGTTGAACACATAACCGCCGGCTATCAGACTGTTTTTGGAAGGGTCAATAGGAGGCAATACTACAGAAACTCCTGTTCTGACATCTTTTCCTTTTATTAATGTAATGTGCCCTACTTTAATTCCTTCTACATCTGTAATAGCATTGAATTTTCCTCTTTTGTAGTGATTTTTTATTATATTCAGCTCATTTGCTCTCTTTTTCATGCTTAATTATTAGTGATTAGGCTTTAATTTAATTGCTTTTTGTTGTTTTATTGAAATGATAGTTTTAGGGTTAAAATCAAAATAAAAAGGAATAAAAGTTGAAAAATTGAAGATAATATTGAAATAAAGCATGAAAACTCTGATAATCTACAATTCAGTCCATCAAGGAAACACAAAAAAAATAGCTGAACGCATGGGTAAAGTCCTGAAGGCAAAGTTAGTTAAGCCAGATGAGATAGGCTTGAAGGAAATCTTGAATTATGATTTGATTGGCTTTGGATCTGGAATTTACATGTGGAGGCATCATAGGTCTTTGCTTGATTTTGTGAATAGGCTTCCTGATTTGAAAGATAAGAGGGTATTTGTTTTTTCAACTGCTGGGAAACCCGATAAATTATCGCACAGGAGACTGAAAGAGAAGCTCGAGAGCAAAGGCGCTGATATTGTTGGCGAGTTTTCTTGCGAAGGCCTTGACAAGTTCGGGCCTTTAAGGCTGATAGGCGGGATAAACAAAGGAAGGCCAAACCAGAAAGATCTGAAAAATGCGGAAGGTTTTGCAAAAAAACTGATAAAAAAGATGTGATGTTTTATGGGAAAAATTGGGATAGCATGCAAAAAATGCGGAAGATTATTCACAGGAAATAAATGCCCCTTATGCGGATGGGAAATTTCGGCTGAAAATTTTAAGCAAATTAAAAGATCATAAATTCAATATATATTGAGATTATGCCAGATTCAGTTCCCACAGGAATAGGGGTGTATTTTCATGGGTCTAATAGTTCTGATGCTCAAGTTGCAATAATTATAGGGTCGATAGGGTTCACATCGATGGATAGAATAGATGTTGGTGGAATTAGATATAATCGTTGGTTATCTCATGAAACTTCAGTTTCATATAATGATGTTGTGCACACATTAGATCTTGCTGGCAGAATATGTGAATGGTGTAATATAAGGCATGCATCCCCTAATATTTTATATGGAAGATGTTCTATTCTTCAATTTTGTGCGGCTGAAGATCAAAGGGATAATTCCTTAGAAGATATCTCCACGAAGCTTAGAATATTTCTTTATGGGGAATAATCGGAAATTATATTTGAAAGGCTCAACTTTCATGCCAGATTCTCAACAATCAGCTCAGACAATTCCTTAATAATAATACCAGAATCTTTTGAAGATTGAACAAAACATGCATCACACATAGGGCAGGCAGTGGCAATAGTATCAGTTTTTGTTTTTTTTGCTTCTTCTAGAACATCCTTATTTATCGCGTTTGTCAGTTCAGGGTGATTGGATCTTACGCCCCCGCCCCCGCCGCAGCACATTGCATTCTCCCGATTGAATTTTATCTCAACAATCTCATATCCCATTGCTTCGAGTATTTGACGGGGTTCATCATATATTCCTGAATGCCTTCCTAAATGGCAGGGGTCATGATAGGTGATTTTCTTCTTTTGTTGCTTGAACTTAAGTTTACCGAATTTTATCGCTTTAGCAATTGTTTGTGTTATATGCTCCGCTTCTATATCCCATTCCGCTCCAAGAGCATGTTTGTAATCCTTGTGAAAAGTTTTATAGCACGCAGGGCAGCCTGTAATTATTTTTTTGATGCCATGCTTCTTGAATATATCAAGATTTTTTCTTGCGAGCGTTTTGAAATCATTCTCATACCCGGCATTTAACACAGGCGAGCCGCAGCAAACTTCTATGTCTTTTAACCGGATGAAGTCTATTCCACAATACTTTAGTATATTTTCATAGTTTCTCTGGAAATCCTTAAGCACGAATTTCGTCAAGCACCCTGGATAGTAAAGGACATTACCTCCCATGAATTTATCTAATAAACCCATCTACCACACCTTGAATACAAACAATAATCCCAGTATTAAAAGCATAAAGCCTGAGATAAGTCTCATATATTTTCTGAATTTCTTTCTGAAGTCTTCTGCCTTTTCCACTTTCATCAGGCCGAAATAAAATAATAAATTAAGGACGAAAATTGGTGCCACAAAAAATATATTATACCACACTAAGTAAAGAAACATCTGTAAACCTGAAGTCCTTTCAACAAGCACAGCTGTATAAGCAAATGGAAACGCCCCTGCACACGGTATCTCAACAAAACTCACGAATATTCCCAAAAGAATCGCGGATGGTATTGTGGCCATACTAACTAGTTTTTCTATTTTTGGTTTGGCAGATTTCGGTATTTCAAGTGAAAACCATTTCCCATAAAAAAAGAAATCCTTTATTTGTACTAGGCCAATCAAGATCAATATATATCCTGCTATAGTTTTGATCATCCCTATATAACCGATTATTGTGATTAAGAAAGATATGCCATACATGAATAGGGTATAAACTGAGAATATCATCAGGCAATAGACCGATCCAAGAATCAAAGATTTTCTTTTTGAGCCAATAGATATTAGATAAGCTATGAAGAAGAAAAGAACAGATAGAGCGCATGGATTGAATATGCCATCAGCCAAACCAAGAATTAACCCCAAAAAAGGTGTGGACAGATTCAGGTCAATCCTGCCTATTATTGGGACATTGATTGTTTCTGCAGCCGCTAAGCTGAATGATAAGAGTATTCCAATGACCAATCCAAATATTTTATTTGCTCCCATTCATATTCACCTTTATTATCCCTGTTTTTATCAAAACCAATATTAGTATAATTATTCCCGGGGCTATAAACACATCATTATTTAAACCATTATTAGATATGCCAATTTTTACTGAATCTGAATAACAGGAACAATCCCCATTCTCCAAGCATTCTTGAATCGTTTTTTCAATAAACCCATTATTTCCTATGTAAGCCTGATATGTTGGATTAAATGTTTCTTGGTCACCTTCACTGAACCCTACAAACGCTTTTTCTCCAATGAACGTTGTTGGTACTGTCCCAGAGATATAAACCTTTTCTGAAATGCTGAATTTTTTTGCAACTTCTTCAAAGATTTTTTTGTTTGTTTCATTGTAATGGACTTCAAATTGATTGACTTTGAGTGCTGGATATTTTTCTTTTAATTGCTCTAGAAAAACTTCTTCTTGGGTGCAGTGAGGGCAGGTTTTACCATAGAACAAATCTATACAGACTGAATTATTCTGAGCATTGACAATAGTAGTGATTAGAATCAAAACAGTTAATGTTAACAGCAGTTTTTTCATTCAACACACCTTATTCTACCTATTTGAGTGGAGAAAAGCTTAAATATGAAAAACACAGATGATAAAGTAGTGGGAAATATGTCAGATGAAAAATTCTTCAAAAAACTCAGGGAACTCCATAAGGATCCAAATTTTAGGAAAGCTGTAGATGAATTTGTCAAATTAACAACCTCTTAAATTTTTCGTAATTTATGAATTCTGGTGTGCTGAGACCCTTTATTTTATTTACTATTCTGTATGTTTTTAATGAGTCTTGATTAAACATTGTTCTTTCATCTTCAGATACAACTATATCCAAATTATTTTTAGAGGCACATGCTACTATAAAAAAATCATTCATCATTTTTTTCTTTGACGCATTTTTGTTTATCTCTTTAAAAGTTTGGAAATAATTTTCCGCAAGTTTTTTAATATAAGAATTATTTTCCAGAGAATGCGTTTTTATTATTTTGTCATACAAGTTTAGAATGACTACTCTCAAATTTTTATTATCGATTTTAATTTTTTTAGGCACGTCTCTTAATTCTTTTCTAATAATATCGAAACCGTATATAAGAATATCCTTCTTGCTTGATAACTGATTTATTATTTTTTCTTCTTCCTTTACTTTCAATATCAAACCGTAAATATTTGTATCCAAAATAACTCTCTTCATCCAACCGCCTCTATTTCCAGTTTTTTCAAATCTTTCTTCAGTTTTTTCAGGTCTTTAAACACTATTCCATGTATTCCTAATTTTTCAGCAGCTTCAACATCCTCGATTTTATCATCTATAAAGACGCATTCTTCTGGCTTGGCTTTTATTTTTTTGAGGACATGCTCATATATTTTTCTTTCTGGCTTCACAATACCCAACTCAAATGAACGGAATTTGTGATCAAAAAAATTAAGTCCAATCTCCTCAGATTTTTTAGCGCTGTCAAAATCAACATTAGAAAGCATTATCAATTTGTATTTTGGCTTGAGTTTTTTGGCAAATTTAACCATACTCGAGTCTAACTTCCAATTGTTCAGCCAAACTTGAATCAATTTTTTCATTTCTTCATCTGTTATTGCGATTTCAAAATTTTTTCTTATAAAATATTCAAGAGGAATATTACCTCTATTCAAATCGGTCCAAAGTTCTTTTTCTAATTCATCTCTTTTTACCTCTATTCCAAGGAGTTCACAAACATTTTTAATAAAGATTTTAGAAGTTCCTTTAACAAAAACTCCTCCAATATCGAATATAATCGCCGTAATCATAAGCATCAACAGCAATACAACTTATCCGGCATCCTTCCTTCCTTGACATCTTCGCCAAATGGATTTCCGAATACCCTAATATTGTCCATCATATTTGCATTCGTATCAGTCTCCAAATTCTTCTTCACAGCTTTATTCCTCAGTTTTTTTACAATTTCTGGTATATCTATCGCTAAAGGGCAGTTCTGCTTGCACAACTCGCATCCTGTGCAATAATACATACCATGTTCAAAGCCTTTTTTTAGGCTTTCCTGGAAGACTGTCATCCCTATTCCCCTTCCGCCGAAATAATGCAAGCCATATTCATCTAGAATATTTCTATAAACAGGGCAAGGAAACAGGCAAGCCCCGCAGTTTATGCATTCCAGCAATTCTCCGAAGCCTTCTTTTATTATTTCGCTTCTTCCATTATCTACAAGGATTAAATAAACCTCCTCGGGTCCGTACATTCCCCATAATAATTCCTTCTGAATGTCTGCTGTTTTTGATACAGATGAAATAACATTGATATAGGTCGGGAGGCTAGCTCCTGTTCCCCATATTGCGCATGCCTTGCAGATGGCTATTGCATCTTGTATTGTCGGGACTATTTTGTCAATGCTGGTGATGATTATATGCTTTTTCGGAAGCCTGGTTACAAGCGAGATGTTGCCTTCGTTCTCAAGGATGAATATTCCCCCATCAGATGAAATGACATTCGCTCCAGATATCCCGATATCGGCTTCCAGTATTTTCTTTCTTATATGGTCCCTGATCCATTTGGTTATTTTGATTGGATCTTCCGGAAGAGTAACATCATATTTCTTCTTGATAGTTTCAGTCATTTTTTTAAGAGGAATGTGTATTGCTGGTGTTACTGGATGCGCTGGTCGCTCTTCAGTTATTTGAACGATAAAATCCCCGCAGTCTGTGTCTGTAAAGTCAGTTTCTTTAACCAAATAGTCCTCAAGCCCTATCTCGTTGACAACATTTGATTTTGACTTCACAACCTTTGACCCCCTTGGTATCAGCTTTATTGCTATTTTTTTCGCTTCCTCTGGGGTTTTTGCTTGGAAGACTTTTATGTGCTGCTCCTCTATTTTTTGGACAGCTTTGCTTTTTAGTTGATCAAGATTAGAAAGAGAATGCTTCTTTATTCTTTTTAGATTTTCTTTTAATTCTTCGACATCCAACCCTTCTTGGGCTATTCTTCTGTTCTTGAGGTAGGTGTCATAGCTAGACAATACTATTTTCTTTCCCACAATTATCCTTTCGGAATTTAGTGTTTTTTGCAGGTTTCTCATATATCCACTCTACTTTAATTAAATTAAAACTTTAATAGGATGAAACCATATAAATACTTTGGTTGCAAAAGGTGAAACCGATGAATATCAATAGGAAAATAGCTATTACAGTCATGGTTCTAACTGGATTTATTTTTGCGGTATCTTTTGGGACCCTTTATGTCCAAACTCATATTAGTGAAGGGACGGCTTGCTCATGCACCTTGCCTATACCTGTATTGATTCCGACCTTCTCTTCCCTTGGTGTTTTTGTCGGGTCGCTTGTCTATTATCTGATGTTCGCTAGGATTAAGGAGAGCGAGAAGAAGTTGAGCGAGGATGCTAAAGTTATGCTGGATATGCTTCCTAATGATGAGAAGGAGATGATATTGAGGCTTGTCGGCAGTAATGGTGAGATTTCCCAAAGCAGGCTTTCAGGTATTTTCGGTAAAGTCAGAACTTTCAGGACAGTTGAAAGCCTTAAAAAAAGGGGAATTGTTGTAAAGGAAAAATACGGGAAGACAAACATGGTGAAGCTTGAAAGTAGATTCAGGAATATACTTTATTAGATTTCTATAAGATGATAAGTTAGAGATTAATTTCTATAATTCTTATTTATTTATGGTGAAAATTCATGCCTGGTTTTACTGATTCATTTCTTGACCATGGTTCTGGTATAGACTCAGCTATTTATGGAGATAGATTACCTTTGGCCCAAGCTATATATGA
>PFTQ01000044.1:0-747 GCA_002789635.1 Candidatus Aenigmarchaeota archaeon CG_4_9_14_3_um_filter_37_18
TTCCTTAACTCCTTTTTCATTTCATCAAATTGTTTTTTGTTTATTTCTCCTTTAGCATATCTTTTCTGTAAGATATTAATTGGAGTTTCAGACTCTTTCCCCTTTTTTGTAAAGTTATAAATAAGCCAAATTATTAAGACAATTATTCCTATTAAAAAAATCAGCCAGAGTATATTCCAGAAATTATTATATCCATAATATGTTGGATAGTTTCCCATCATATTATTTCCCATCATCATATTCATCATTCCTCCGACATCTTCGTTACAATAAAGTCGTTTAGCCATCTGAATATGCATTTGCTTTAAAGTATCAGAACCTTCGCCACCCATCATCTGATCCATCATTTCATGGGCTTCGCCAGGGTGCATTTGTTCCATGTAATAGTCTCCCATAGCTTCAAGTTGTTCATCTGTAAGTTTATCACAACTAATTCCTGAATCAATAAGTTGTTTTGTCTCAGTAAAATTATGTTCGTGAGCAGATACCAAACTTACACTCAATAGCAACATACTGAAAATCACAAGTATGGATATTTTTTTCATTCTAACACCTCATAATTTTTAACAACGTTTCCATTTTTCTTTAATCTTTCAGCCAAAACATCTCTGATTATATCAAACGCTTTAATGATTTTAGGATTTGTAAGTTTGTAATAAATATTCTTGCCTTTCCTGTTTGATGAAACTATCTCTTTTGATTTCATAATTGACAGATGTTGGGAAATATTGGCTTGACTTAGTTTTG
>PFTQ01000044.1:836-54203 GCA_002789635.1 Candidatus Aenigmarchaeota archaeon CG_4_9_14_3_um_filter_37_18
TAGTTTTGTTTTTTCTATCAATTCTGTTACTGATAATTCTTTATCTCTCAATAAATTCAATATTTCCAACCTTGTTGAGTTTGAAAACACTTTACACATTTCAGCATGGATTTTATATAATTCTTTCATATTAATATATTAGAATAGTCTAATATTTAAATACTTTTTGGTTATTAAATGGAAATCCCCCTCTTCTTTTTTCAGAAAAAAGAAGCAAAAAATGGCGGCGGAAACCCCCATAAAAAACTATAGACACGACGACTTTAATTTTTTCGGACTTCGTCCGAACGTTGCACTAAAAATCAAGTCTTCCTGTTGGTCAGACGAGCATAACAGGGCTTTTATGTTCAATTCCGATTTTCCGCTTTAACAAATTATCTCACAAGAAAATATAATTAGAAATTCATCTTCATGTCTACCTTGCAAAATTTGCACATTTCTTACATCATAACCATATCTAGCTGCAAATGATTTCCTCACTTTTTCGGGTTCCTCAACAGCTTTTATATATGTACGCCCAAAAAATACATTTCCACTCACTCCAAATGTAGGATCTCTATACGGACATAGACCGTCACTCAAACCATATGTCATATTTTAGAATTATACAAAAAAACATTTAAATCTATTCATGGTGGAAAAATCGGGACTCTTCGCATTTTGCACTTCGTCAAAAAACTCGGTCTCGTTCGCGATTATAATTACTCTACTCACCAGACAAATATAACAGGAATTAAACGCAATTATTGTTGGTAAATCTATGGTTTTGAAAAACTATTAGATATGAGTAAGAAGTTGCAAAAGGTTGATCCTAGGGAAGAAAAGAGTATATCATCATCCCAGTTGTAATTTGGCTGCAAAAATTTAAAAACATCTATAACTTAATTTTAAACATGAATATAATCAGAAAAAAATACGATAAGAATTATTTTCAAAATATTTTTTATAAAGAAAATCCCAAATCTCAAAGAAAAAGAAACCAAATAAAAGAACTCCTTAAATACAAAAATAATGGAAATCTATTGGAAGTTGGATGTGGTGTAGGGAACTTCTTGAAAGAGGCAGAAAAATATTTTAGGATTACCGGAGTCGATATTTCTGAATATGCTGTAAATGAAGCGAAAAAATCATTTAGAGGTAAAATAAGTGTAGGAAATATCGAAGAAATAAATTTGGAATCAAATCATTATGATGTTATTGTGGTATTCGATCTGCTAGAGCATCTCAAAAATCCAAGAAACACCATTGAAAAACTGTATAAATCTCTCAAAAAAGAAGGTATATTAATAGGATCGGTTCCAAACAATTTTGGATTTGTTGGGGTATTAGCAACACTATTTTTTAATGCAATGGATAAAACACATCGCTCAACATTTTCGCCTCATATTTGGCATGAATATTTCATAGATATAGGTTTTGAGAATGTATTATTTTTTGGCGAAATTCAAATTATAAATAATCATTTTTACGTAAAAAATAAATTCTGGAGATAGTTGTCTTTTAACCTGATGTTTATATGTAAAAAATAATTTCAGTATGAACTTCTCGTTCAATAAAATCAGTCAATCAAAGTTTGGAAGATATGAAACTGATAATATTCAATCTTGCTTACTTGACTAGATATTCATTCTGAAATTTCTGGTGAAGTTAAGCCTGAACAATCTTTTTTAAATCCAAAAATCAAGAAATGAAAATGAAAGAAAAACATATAATAAGAGATTATTTAGCTCAATACAGAACTGACCTTGCAAACGAAAGAACATTATTAGCTTATTGGAGAACATCATTTTCATTGTTTGTATTAGGGATATTTCTTGTAAAATTTTTACCTTCAGCCCATTTCATAATCTTTGGTGTTATAGCAATAGCATTAGGTGTGTTATTGTTTTTTTACGGGATTATGAGATTTTTAGATTACAAAAAGAAAATAAACCATATATGGGATAATGGGTCGGATTAAATATTCTTCAAAAACCCTTTCCTTCTAATCCATTCGGCTTGTGTCGGAGTGTATCTCCACTTAACATCGCATCTCTCGTCGCTCTGGACTTTCCAAGGCTCTACAAGAATCAAGTCGCCGACACGTATCCATACACGCTTTCTAAGCTTGCCAGGAATCCTTGCCATTCTTTCCTTTCCGTCTTCACATTGCACACGAAGCTTGTCTGACCCCAACATCATCTCCACTAAAGCGTAAATCTGTCCTGGTTCTGGCCTCTTGGTTCTGCCTATTTCTTCTTCTGGTGTCAATTGCGGCCTCTTATATGCTATGATATCACCAAACATTCCTTAGATTAGTAGATTTATAACTGTTTAGGGCTTAAATAGTAGTATGCCTGTTTGGATTCTGCGATTAGGGCATAGGTTGCCCAGGGATGAAAGGATATCCACGCATTGCGGTTTAGTTGCAAGAGCTTTTGGGTCTGAAGGTATTATCTTCTCCGGGCAAGAGGATAAAGGCCTGCTGGAATCTATCCAAAGAATAACTAATAAATGGGGTGGATTATTTGAGGTTAGATATGAAAAGAATTGGAAAAATGTTATAAAGAATTTTAAATCCCAAGGCTACTATACTGTTCTTCTGACAATGTATGGAATCAACCTTCCTGATATTATAGATAAAGTCAGAAAGAAGGTTAATCTTCTTGTAATTGTTGGGAGTGAAAAGGTTCCTGGCGATGTATATGGCTTATGTGATGCCCAAGTTGCTGTTGGAAATCAGCCGCACTCTGAAATTGCTGCTCTTGCTATATTTTTAGACAGATATTTCAAAGGAGAATGCCTGAATAAAGAATTTTCCGGGAAGATTAAGGTTATGCCGCAGCTGAAAGGCAAAAAAATAATCAATTCAACATAGGTGTTAAGTCGCTCCACCAGCATTTTCCATGATCAACAAGCTTTTGGACCATAGGATGACTGCATAATCTATAAGGAACATTTCTCCCGCTATTGCATTCTTTCAAACAATCAATATACGACCATTCAGCCGAATTAAACAAAAAAATAAGGAGAATAAAAAATAGCGTTAAAGCAACAGCTATAATGATTTTGTTGATTTTTATCCACCTTCAGTAAAAATTCAAAAATAAAAAATAAAAATCACTACTTCCTTCTGCCGCGAGCCATTTTAGCCCTAGCTGCGTTACCTTGCTTGTCGATAAAGTATAGGTAACCTTTTTCTCTCTTTATTCCGCAATTGTGCAGGACATCTTGTTTTTTATCTACTTTCTGGCCTTTTCTTGCCATTTTACATCTGGCCGCATTTCCTTTCTTGTCGATAAAATACAAGTAGCCTTTTTCTCTCTTTATTCCGCATTTGCATAAAACTTCTGCCATATTTACACCTCATTAAAAGGCTTACTATCAGATATTATGATGTTTTTTTTATTTATATCAGTGTTTTATTGATAATAGGGTTATTTTATCTCTAATTGTTTGATTTCCAATGAACAAATGTTATTTTCGCATTTTATTGTGTATTCAGGGCACATCATGGTACATACCTGATGCAAGCCTTTTGAATAATCTTTATTTATAGCTTCTATGCCGCAGCAGTTGTCTGTGCTTTGTATGGTGCATTCGCTGTCATCCTCACAAAACTTTTCAAATATCTTCGGGGCGCATCCAATATATCCTCCCCATGCATGATCAACCAAATCCTTGCCGCCAATCTCAGCGCATTTTTCCTTAGAATTTATATTCTCAAAAGCTATCCAAACTCCCCCATAATCTGGGCAGACATCAGAACAGAAATAACCCTCAATAAGCTTTAATCCATTTTTTGAATATAGTCCTAGAGTTTTCGGATAATCTTTTGGATCAATATTTTTGTTGTCTGGATAAGTGTTGATTTTTCTCAAATTTTTTAATTCATTTACTATATCATCGTCTGTAAGGATTCTATTGTTCCATTCTACCTGGCATTTTCCATTTACACAGGCACATGAGCCTTGGCCGCAGTCCATAGTTTCCCCTCGACATTCCAGTGTACAGGGAACTTTTTCGCAGTTAGGTCTTTGGCTTAAAGGAACACAACTAGTTGGATGGCAGCATTGAGCAGGAACGCAATCATTATCTGTTTGACATTTATTGAGTATTTGAGGGTTTTGAATACATCCACTAACCAAAATAAGACCAATTAGAAACAATGCAAATAATATTGTTTTCATCTTTTCACCTTTTTGTAGACCCAAAATATTAAACAAGCGATTAAGTACCAAAATACTACATCAACTATAAAATTAAAAATAAGGAATTTCGGTGGAATAACAACAGTTGCACATAAAACCCATGGTGGGCATAGATATAACTCATAAAAAATTAAGGGAAAACCTAACTCGTTTGGTATTCTTAGACCTCCTTCAAAAATAATATAATTCCTAAAACTTGGTATTAAGGAACTTAATAAAAATAATACCAGAAATAAAAAAATTATTTTAGGGTTGAAAAATTTTTTCCATTTCATTTATATCTCCCAATTCTTCTTCCTCTTCATCATAATTAACACAAATATTCCAATTAAAGCTATCACAAACAACCCAATCGATAAATACAGAAACCATGGAGTTGCAGAAATCATAGCATCAGCGTTCCCTCCTCCTACGTTAGTCACTAATTCTGGCGCTTCAAGGGTTTTATCATTTATAGCCATCCTATAAGATGGCTGTGTCAAGTATCCTATCATCGAGAATACCCCGCCGATTATCGACAAAAATACTGTTGATAAAATTATAACCAGCCTCTGGTCTTTCTTTGAAACATATGATTCCCCTTTTTTTGTTAATGAATAGAACACCCATTTATATCCAGGCCTTTCAATCTTCTCGACTAAGCCTGCGTTGATCAGCTTCTCCAAATGTTCGACTATCGTGGATTTGCTTTTGTCCAGCATTCTGCTTAGGTCGGATGGCGTTCTGTCCCCTTCAGACAATATCTTAACTATTTCTCTCCTTGTATCCGAGACAAGGGATTTCAGGACTTCTTCATCCTCATTTAACATACATAATACTTGCCAGTTGGGCTTAAAATTCCTTACTATTATGTTAGGAACAGACCAAACGATCTATTTCTTGAGTAAAACTACCCTGCTAGGCTTAAAAACATCCTTTATTCTAAAAGAAGAGTGTTTCTCTATTTCCTTAGAAAACTCGATTATATCTTCATGATAGGGCATCGCGTCCATCGGCAGCCTTTTTTGGGATTCCCCGACATGAACATATCCCTTTGCTTCAACAAAATCTGGGTTTGCTTTCTCGATCAGTTTGGCGTATTCCTCTGGCTCAACCATATTTAATCCTTTTACTAGAGTTAACCTAATGACTTTCCTGCAATCAAATGAGTCGATCAGCTCTAAAGTTTCCATGATTTTATCCCACAACTTTGGAGTGGATGGCTGACATAATTTCTTGTAAGTTTCTTTATTCGGCGCTGGCAGTGTGACGTAGAGTTGGAATGGTTTTGTATTCAAGGATTGCAATCTATCCGGTAAAGTCCCATTTGTGACTAGAAAAGAAATTATATTCATCCTCTTGGCTTCTTGAATTAATTCATCCAATTTAGGATACATCGTTGGTTCTCCAGTTAGGCTTATAGCCATCATATTCGGTTTTAAGGCTTCTTCCCACTTTCTCTTGTCAACTCGTTCAAAACCTTTAAACCCTGTCAATAATGATTTTCTTTGTTCTATGCATTTCTCTAGAATATCTTTAGGTTCATCCAAGACTAAACCTTCAAAAGATTCCTTCCAAGAAAACCCTCTATCTCCTGAATGTAGACGCCAGCAGAACAAGCATCTGTGATTGCAAACTAAAGATGGCGACATCTGCATGCATCTATGGCTCTTGACAGGCGGGTACCATTTCTCCTTGTAGCATACCTTACCCTCAACTAGACTCTTCTTTGTCCATCTGCATATCTTAACTACGCTGTGATTCCCGGAAAACCTATACTGCTGCTTCTCAAGCAATTTCTTGAGATTTTCATCCATATAATCAAAACTAGTGGATATTAGAAATATAAATAAACTAAACTTTAATCTTGATTTCAGTCTCTTCAATCCCGCAATAGGATTTGGCAAAAACAGCAACAGTATAATTTCCTTCTGAGCCAACAATTGGGCTCATGTAAACAAATATTTCTTCAGATTTTCCCTGCCCTAGATCCATCTTTAATGGTCTAGTTGCAATCCAGTCAGGGCCCTTAAATCCAATATCAAATGTGTCCTCAAACCCATTATTTGTGATGTTTACCCTGATTAATTTTCCATACCCTACCTCTAATTCAGCAGAATAGGATTCTGGCTTCAAATCAACAGAAAAATGCTTGCAGTATTCTGGATCCCTGTAGATGGTGGCTGATAAGTTATTGTAAACTATCCACCCAACTAACCCAATGAGCATCAGCAAAGCTGCTAATGTAAGAACAAATGCCAAAAGACTGTTTGTTTTCATCTTATCCCCGGAGCAGTTTAACTATTACGTAGATGAGATCAACTACCCCCACTAGAAGACCTGTGTAAACGATAAACCTGCCTAAATCTGACTTAATCTTTGCTTCCAAAGCAACAGCCAAAAATACCAAAAAACTCGCAATTAACAACACCATTTCTATCATTTTAACCCCTCATTACTATTAAATAGATTACAACAAGAATAGCCAATGCAATTACAAAACCTATGATCAGAGACAAAACTATCTTATTTAATTTCAGCTCATCTACCTTTTTGCTTATTGTTGAACTGAGTGATTCAATTTTTTCCCAGACTTTTCCAAGCATGCCTGTAGGTTCTGTTATATTGATTTCAGGCGGTTCTGGAATTTTTTCAGTTGTAGTAGTTTCTCCAAACCCAATTGTAGTGGCCGTAGTTTCTTGGGACTCGACATTAACCAAAACTGTTTCAGTGTCAGAAGCATTTCCGCTTTCTGCAGTCAATTGAACATTATATTCTCCAGAAGCCCCATACTCAGGGCTATAGTATACGAAAATAGTCTGGGATTCATTCGGTGAAAGTGTCAGATTTTCTGGCCTTATAGCAATCCAGTTTGCACTCGCCATAATTCCAAATGTATCTTGCCTGGATCCAGTATTCTTTATAGATGGCTTTGTCAATTTTCCAGTCCCTGCTTGGATCGTCAATTCTTGAGTGTCTAATTCAAGCTCAACGCCATAGCATTTTTCAGACATAAATCTGATCAAGCCTTGCTCTTCTTTTGAACTTGAAGAAACTTTGAATGGTATTTCATAAATGCCTTCTTCTTTAACAAATGAAACCTCTAAAATTTTCTCTTGGCCAGGCTCTATATTAATGATATCAGAATATCCTATTTCTTCAATATTTACTTCAAAGTTGTCTTTCTTTACTCCAGTGTTTCTGACAGATATCTGGAATTTTTGATCTACCCCGCCGCATGTCCTGACCTCTTCTGGATATGTTATCTGGAAGTCGTAGCATTGTTTCTTTTGGATTGCTGTTTGAATTGAAGCTGAAGTATAGCTGTTTGTCGACTTTATAGAAATTTCCAGATTGTAGGTTTTTTCATCAGCGTCGCATACCGGCAAGATTCTTATTGGGATTTGTTTTATCTCTCCCGGCTCGATTGTAAAGCTTTTCAACTCAACATCAATTATATCTAATGCGTCTCCTGAAAGAGTTAATTCAAGATTTTCAGAATATTTTCCGATATTTTCAACAACTATCATTGTCTGATCCTCTTCGCATAAACATGAAGTTAATTGGCTAGGAGCTGATAATCTGACCAAATGATCTTTTACTATATTCAACCTAAATGTTTCAGAAGCATTTGTGCCTTCAACGCTAACCAAACCGATATAAATATCATTTTCAGTTGGCTGGGGGGTAATGAACAGATAGACAGTTTTACTTTCGCCCGCTGAAAGAGTTAGAGATTCATGGCTTAAAGAGTACCAATCATCTGGTATTCCTTTAACAGAAAGGGTGTATGTTTCGGCTGTAGTTCCTTTGTTTTGAATATTAATGTCATAAACAGCTATTTCATATGGGTTAGCTGTCAATTCATTTGGCATTATACTTATAGAAACATCTTGATTTTGTGCAAAAGCACCGGCAATTATTGCAAGACCGAAAATTACCCCGAATATCCATTTTGTTTTCATGACTAATCAATAAATAAGATTCGTATTAAGCATTTAATCCTTTTCTAGGCAAAGCTTAAGAACATTAAAGGAAATATGAAGGTAAATTTTGCAATATAAAACAGAAAATCCAGAAGAGTATAAGTGGCAATTAGCTAAAAGATTTAATATTATTTGAGTTAAATTAATTGACATGCCTCGGTAGCTCAACCCGGCAGAGCAACTGACTTGTAATCAGTAGGTTAAGGGTTCAACTCCCTTCCGAGGCTTACCTTTAACCAAGAATTCTTCTACTTATCAAAAAAATATTGGTTCCTGTAGAATGAAATTTAGGTGGGATTAATGACCTAGAGCAGTTCTTACAGGTAAAAGAACTTCTGGTCCAGGGTTCCCTAAAACATAAGATCCACTCGGACCACTGGTTGCTTGGACTACCATTCTATGACCGAAAGATTCATATAAACCATCAGGAGATAAATATTTACTTAATAAAACTGGTGTCATAACAGAAACTTCTTCTACACCTCGATGATCCCCATATCCATATGACGATTCTAGTAAAATAGTATGTGTATTTAATGCGGCTAAATCTTGTAATGTATTTTCAAAAATTCTTCTCACTTCACCCTGATCAGCTACAGCAGCAAGATCTCCCATTATATTCAAATTTACAATAAGGTGGGTTATTCTAGCCTCATAAACTTCTAGAGCAAGATTGGCCAAAATTTGTTCTGAAAAACTTCTTCTCGCTACATCCCATGCCTGTGTTAATGACCTGACATCGTCTGTTCCGGCAAAGTGAATCACCATTTCATAAAGTGTTCTTTGGCCCTTATTTAACTGGATCATATTCTAAATCTCGATTATTAAATTTAAATATTTGGTTAGCGCATAACTCTTCCATCAATCTTTATTATCAACAATTCCTATACAATTAAACAGGCTGAGTCAAGACCTTGTCAAGACAGGACAAGACATTAGGTGTGTGCATGACTGGAATTGACTCCAAATAATCAGGTTTAGACTCCAGCGGAGTGGTTCAACTCCCTTCCGAGGCTTAACCCTAGTGAAATACAGTTATTTTTTCTAGAGGGATAGAGGTAAACAATTTAAAAATAGAATCCCTTAAAATTATGTAATTCAGTGAGAATATGGGCATCGTTCAAACAGTAATTTCATCTTTGTCAGCATTGACCGTATTAAGCCATGTTTTTTAGGCTTTCTGATACTGTATTTTATAATTAAAAAAATATTAAAGAAAAATATTTCAATTCTTGATAATTTTTTCGGGTTTTTTAGAAATAGAGCATTGATAATAGCTTTTATTATCGCGGCTACTGCGACTTTAGGAAGCCTTTTCTTTTCTGAAGCAGCAAAATATGAGCAGTGTGAATTGTGCTGGTTCCAGCGCATATTCATGTACCCGCAAGCTATAATTTTAGGAGTTGCTTTACTGAAGAAGAGGGGTGAAATTTCAGATTATAATTTGGCTCTCAGTTCAATAGGAGTGGCAATAGCAACCTATCATTATTACATCAGCCAGATCGCAAGACAGGTATCAAACACATGCTCAGCAGCAGGAATTTCTTGTGCATCCCAATATTACACGAGTTATGGCTATATCACAATACCAATGATGTCTCTAACTGTGTTCACATTAATAATAATATTTTCCTCGCTCAAAAAAACTGATAATAAAAAGCCAACACGAAAATAAATCTTAAAAAATCATTAAACCTTTGCAATTGTTCTCCATAATTCCCTTTCCTTAAGGAATAAAACAGCAAGAAAAAAGAAGAATACCATTCCAAAAATATAAGTCAAGTAAAACATAAGAGGCGTTCCATAAGGCACTCCAACCAAGCTCCAAAGCCAACTGACAAATGTATCATTGCCAGCAAGGCAACTCATATTACCAGGAGATAAAAGAATATTGCCTTGACGGGAAATGCATAAAGGCGGCATCACTATCTCAAATGCTATAAAAAGGAATGTTGTCCCTAAAGTCAGCCTTGTGATATGGATGGGTTTCCTCAAAAGTGCAAAAGAAAATATGCCCCAGGTGATTATGTAGCCGATTTGGTGCGTTATGTAGGCGAAAGGTATTGGTGTGTCTGGATTGTTCTCGAGATGGATTAGGTAAGACCTCATGAAAACTATATTCCATAGCAAAGACCAGATAACTGCGAATACAAGGAATATTATTTCCCTTTTTTCTATCAGCTTGAATTTAGCCATATTATCTTTTATTAGATTTGATTTTCATGTGTTTAAATTTATTTTTATTGTCTTAATTCCAAGTATTGTTATGCTTGAATATTCTTTTTGGGAAGTTGTATCCGCTTTTGGCAGTTTGGAATTCTGGATTGGGGCGTCCTTGACTTGCCTTTTATTGTTTTTTGCTGTGCCTAAAAAATCCAGAAAATATTTTGTGTGGTTTATCTTTCTTGTTCTTCCTTCAGTAATAATCGCTGATAGCATAGGCCATGCAATCAAATTTATTCTCCAAGTTCCTAGGCCTTGTTATGGTCTTGTCGAATGCCCTAGCGGATATTCAATGCCTAGTGGACATGCAACTGTCGCTTTTGCTGCTATGACTGCTTTAGGCCTGCATTACAAGGATAGAAAGTATCTGATACTTTTTTTAATTTTAGCAGAATTTGTCGGGATATCTAGAATTGCCCTTGGCTTCCATACTATCCCTGATGTGTTAGTTGGATCTGTTATTGGTATGATGACCGGCTTTTTTGTTGAAAAAGCGTATGAGATGTATTATATAAGGTTTCAGAGAGTTGTTAAGAGGATTTAATTTTTCTAATAATACCTTCAGCGAAATAGTACATTGCAAAAAGTGAAAGCCCAAATGGCATATAACCTAAATATCCAGGGAGGTACATCTCAAAAATTTTAAAGGTCGTTATAGGTGTTAAAAACCCAAGATTATGCAGCAAAGGGATGTTATAAAACCACTTCGGATAAGCCCAAAAATTCCAAAATTCCCAAAAGAAGCCGCATATCAATGTAGCTATCATTATATATAGAATCTCATTAAATTTTCCTTTCTCCAAGTTTTTTAGAATTGATGGTCTTTTCTTAATATAATTAATTGGATCTAAGATTAAGAATGGAAAGAACCAAATTCCGCCGAAGAAATAGTAGGGTGATACTATTACACCTAACATCAGCAACAAACCAAAAATCACTATAATAAAAATTAAATTTTTAGTGATCTTAATCTCAAAAGGCAGTTTAATCCTTTCAAATATCTTTAATGATTTTAAAAGATAGGATGTTTCAAAGACAGCCAATATAACAGTCGAAAATGCAATTGAAAAAATCAACCATATCGGCTCTTGAATATTTTTATAATACCAATTTCTTGTAAATAGATTACAAAATTCGAAAAACCACCAGACGAAAATAGAGATAAACAACATTTTAATTGCTTTTATCGGCTCATTTATGATAATAGATTTTTTCTTAATTTCATAAACTAGAGAATCAACAAAAAGAATATAACCGAACCAAATAGGATAAAAATACCAAGTTGAAAGTGGTTGAATTTTAAGAAGCATTATAACTTCTGCGTATATAATTAACAACAACCCAAGAATCCCATGTTTTTTTAACATGATTAATTATTGGATTTCCATTTAAAAATAGTCTTTTATCTTGTTTGTCAACTGTTCATGAATCAGCCAAAAGAAAAGCAAGACAGCATCCATAGAACTGAATATCAATAACCCAAAATCCTTATTGACTAGATTTGGAGAAATTACCATTAAAATCCGCTCTATTATATTCAAACCGAAAGCATAATTCGAGAAAGGATAAAATGGAACTATATAACCGGATAAAGAAGCGTCTAGGACAAGGTGCATTGTAAAGCCAAATGCCATCATGACAAAATACAAAGAAGTCTTCTTCTTATCAATGAAATGAAAGAACATTGAAATCGCCAGAAAGAGTATAGGGAACCAGATGTTGTGTGTGTAAAGCCTGTGAATGCTAACACCGCCAAAAACCAAATAGCTCACCGGAAGGTCAATATCTGGAAATAAACCAGACAAACCAGCAAGAAGGACATGTTTATTCGTGATGACCCCCTTTTTGCCGATTATATGATCTCTAAACAAATCTATGAGTATTATTGGGACTAGAATGTGTGTTACTGCAAGTGGCATGTCTTATTATTTGATTTCTAATAAAAATAAATTAATGCTTCTGAAAACACAATAAATATTATGCTGAATCTACTCCCGCTGATCTTGCCCTTAATTCTTATAGGAATAATTTTTCTACTGATAATAAAATCAGAAATCAACAAAAAATTTGGAAGACAGTTTGCAAGAACATTTGTTGGCATATTTGTGATCGCATATTCAATAAACAATAAAACCATCTTATTGGGATTATTGAGTCTAGTTATGTTATTTCTACTGTTTATATCAGAAAGAAGCCTTTTTTTCAAAAAAATGGTAGAAGAAAAGGAAAAGAAATCAGGAAAACTCACTGGACTAATTTTATACCTTTCAATGATCATACTGACTACTATATTGTTTCCATTGTGGATTGCTGGGTGTTGCTTAATCAATTTATCATTTGCTGACGGTTTTGCAACATTCGTGGGGAAAAAGGGTAGGTCTAAGTTGATGTGGAATAAAAAAAAGACATTTGAAGGTAGCATAACATTTCTTTTTGTTAGCTTCTTAGGCTGTTTCTTAGTTATGAGTTTTCTAAGCCCTTTCACATTAGATAGAATAATTTTATTCTCTTTAATAACTTCTTTAATAGCGAGCTTTGCTGAAAGTTTGCCAATAAAAATAGACGATAATATCACAGTTCCATTGGTTACTGGCGCTGCTCTTTATTTGTTAACTATATTATTCTAAAAATTGTAAATTATTTTTGATGTCTAGAAAAGATGGGTTAACATTTTGGAAATTAGTCAAGATTAGCAGGCCTTTATTTTGGATATATTTTCCTCTTATATTTTATTTAGGAGTTCTGTTTTCAGGTGGGGGCCTAGATTTATATCAAATTTTAATTATGGCTAGTATGACTTTTCCATTAGAACTTGCAGGACTCGGATTAAATGATATATATGATTACAAATCTGATCTAGCAAACCCAAGAAAGGGTGGTATTCAGGGTTACAAATTATCTAAGCCAGAAATCAAAAAACTCAAAATAATTTCATATTTAGCCGCAATTCCTACTTATTTAATCGTATTGCTTACTGGGAAAATACAATTTATCTTAACAATGTTTTTATTTGGACTAATATCTTATCTTTACATTGTGCCTCCATTCAGGTTAAAGGGGAAACCTATACTTGATTTGGTAAGCGGGGGGTTGGTTCTAATTCTTCTTCCTTTTGCTGCAGGTTTTTCATATCATCAAAGTGTTGTAAATCTCCCATGGAAAATATACATAGTAACCCTCTATATGTCAGGGCTTCAAGGGATTGCAATGACAATGGATATGAAATATGATAAGCTGGCGGGGGACAAAAGCACTCCAATTGTTTTTGGTGCAAGAAATACTATGGTCATTGCTTTCTTAATCTTTTTTTCTATATTCGCTTTTGTAAATTTTAGCCCCCTGCTTCATCTATTCATCGGAATTAGTACAATAGGGGCATTCTTTCTAATTTTTAGGCCAGAAGGAGTGCATTCGAGGATATTGACTCTTATTTACGTGCTGGTTTCATTAATTTTCGCTATATTTTATATTTTATTTTACTGGATTTAATAGAGACCAAAATCTTCATCTACAAATTCCTGGAAGATAGGTCCAAATCCTTTACCAAGCAAAGCTCCAAAATTAAATAGCCAATCAGGGAATTTATGCAATATACTGCTTGAAAAAACTCCTTGAATTATTGGCCACCTCAATTTTTCTTTCCATTTATCATCATAATTTCGCTTTAAAAATTTGTAATCATAATTCCCGGACTCCAAAGATTTCTTGCAAGCATTGGAAGCAATTTTAGCAGCAGTCAATCCATAAATTAATCCTCCACCACTGATCGGTTTGATCTGACAAGCAGCATCCCCGACAAGAAGAACCCTGTCTGCAACAGAATTCTCGATTAGACCATACCTTATTACTCCCCCGACTTTATCCCGCGTGTTAATAACTTTGCCAAACCTCTTTTTAACGAATTTCTCTAAGTAATATCCAGATTTTTGAGAAGAACCAATCCCAACTCTTGCCCATTTATCATTTTCAGGAACAACCCAACCAAAAAAATCCGGTGAGATAGTAGAACCAAACCATAATTCAGCCTGATCAGAGTCAAAGAAGTCTTGAACTGTCTCTTGAATACCAACGATGAGACTGTCTGGTAATTTAAGATTAGAAACCCCAGCTACAGGAGAATTGGGACCATCTGCCCCGACAAGAAGTTTAGTTTTAAAGTTCCCTTTGCTCGTTTTTATTTCTAGAAAATTGCTTTCTCTGGAAAAATCTTTGAATTCTGTTTTCATTTTGATCTCAACATCATTTTTCTCAGCTTTCTTAGCCATTTCCTTATCAAATAACTCCCTATCAAAGACATAAAAAGGCCTTTTGGATTTTAGAGTAACATGGTTCCCGTTAGGAGAGAAAAAACCTGCTCTAGTGATTTTATTCAGGACTATTTTTCTTGATGCCCCAGAAAGCTCGAATATCCTGTCACTAGTGAAGCCTGTACATTGGACTGGTTTGCCTATCTCTGTCTTTTTGTCGAGAATCAATATTTTGTGATCTTTTCCTAACAATTCCCCGACTTTACAGCCGATCGGGCCCGCGCCAACTATCACTACGTCATACATGTCTTTCATACAACCAAATAGAAAATATAATTACAAAAAGATAATACTTGTTATGCAAAAAACAATGATTCTAGCTTTAGGAGGGAATATGATAAAGAAAGCAAAAGAAAAAGGTACATTTGAAGAACAATATGAGAATGTGACGACTAGTTGCGATCAAATCATTGAAATAATCAAGCAGGGTTGGAATATTGTTATAACGCATGGGAATGGTCCACAAGTAGGTAATCTCCTGCTGCAACAAGAATTATTAAAAGACAAAATACCACCTATGCCTCTGGACGTTTGCGGAGCTTTAAGCCAGGGAGAAATAGGATATCTGGTCCAGCAAATCCTTAGGAACAAACTGAAGAAAAACAAAATCAACAAGAAAGTCGTGACTATTATCACTCAAGTTTTAGTTGATGAAAAAGATCCAGAATTCAAGAATCCGTCCAAACCAATAGGGCCATTCTACAAAATCAAAAATAACAGGTTTCCGATGGTTTATCAGACAGGAAAAGGCTGGAGGAGAGTTGTTCCGTCACCCGATCCTAAAGAGATAATAGAAAAAGACCAGATTAAAGACTTAGTAGAAAACGGGGATGTTGTTATTGCTTGCGGGGGAGGAGGGATACCAGTTGTTGAAAGGAGAGGACAATTGAAAGGGATAGAAGGTGTAATTGACAAAGACCTAGCCTCAGAAAAGTTAGCAGAAGAATTAGGAATAAAAACTATGATGATTTTAACAGATGTAGATAATGTTTACCTTAATTATGGAGAAAAAAACCAGAAGAAACTGGAAAAAGTAACGCTAAAAGAAATCAAGGAACACCAAAAAAGAGGGCATTTCCAAAAAGGAAGCATGGGGCCAAAAATAGAAGCATCTATTCGATTGTTAGAGAATGGAGGAGAAGGAGTATTCATAACTTCACCCAAGCTTGCAATAAAGTGCCTGCAAGGAAAAGCAGGAACTGCACTAATCAGATAAAAATAAAAGATGCAACGTCAATATTATCAGAGATGGGGTTTTGGCTCAACTTGGTAGAGCGTCAGGCTCCAGCACATCGTGCATGGAACGTTGATTTCAAGATGATATGAAGAAACCTGAAGGTTGGGGGTTCAAATCCCTCAGACCCCATGTCTATTTTGTATAAAATTATTTTCTATTTAATAGTATAAAGAAATCTAGTATTCTTGAAATATCTCATAAAACTACTTTTTAGTTTTCAAAACATTTTTATTTGTAGTTTTTACAAACAATACTAAGAAACCACCTATCACAAAACCTAAGCCTATAATAGCATTTTTTACCTGATATGAAACTGGTTCATTGGTTCCAAATAAAGGTGTTGTTACAATTAAAAAAACACCACAAACTATCATCACTACAGAAGCTATTTTTTGGATATTCAATTTTCCCATTTCTATCAAAGTAGATTTCGAAAATTCAATTTAAATACCTATCTTTGGGGTCAAAAATTGTATTTGAAATGAAAGTTCCTCAGACCCCATTCTGACTTGAAGTTTGAATTCGTGAACTCCCTTCACTTCAACTCCACAAAAATATAATTACCAAGATTAGTTCTGGTCAACTCACCATTATCGATCTTCTGAAACAATGCCATTTCTTGATGGTTATCAGAGTTTATTGGAGCAACTATTCTGCCGCCAAGTTTGGCCTGATCTATAACCAGTTCAGGAACACTATCGCAAGCAGCATTGATGAGAATGCAATCATACGGAGAATTTTTAGGATAGCCTTTCTTTCCATCCCCGCAAACCAATTCGATGTTACTCAGGTTGGTTTTAACTATGTTATTTTTTGAGAATTCTACTAGTCTGGGTTCAAGCTCTATTCCTGTCACTTTTCCGTTTTTCCCAACTATTTTAGCGAGAAGGCAAGTCGTCCATCCAGTACCAGAGCCGATATCAAGAACGTTATCTTTTATATCAGGACTCAAAGCCTCAAGCATTGTTGCTACTGTATATGGTTGGGAGATAGTCTGACCTTTCATAGTCGGCAAAGCAATATCTCTATAAGCATGGTCAATGTGTCTTTCTGGAACAAACCAGTGGCGTGATATTTCAAGAAACGCATTAATTATTCTTTTTGTCCTTAAGACGCCTAATGCCGCAAGGGACTCAACCAAAGCTTTGTTCTCTTCTTCAAATTTACTCATGATTAGGATTAGTTTTTAAAAAATAAAAGAAAGAGGAAAGAGTTCTCTTACTTTGCTAAAATAATGTTCATTGTAGAAACGTTTATCTTGTTTCCGCCTTCTACTTCTCTTTCTTCTGTTCCAATGTCTATGTTCTTGACTTTTAGGTCTGACATAAACTTATTTTTGACAACTTCTGCTACGTCAACTGCTCTAGAGATTGATCTGCCTCTGGCTTTTATGTTGACTTCTTTAACCCCAGCTGAAAATTGGGTTATTACAGCCAGCACATAGCTCATTGTTGGTTTTTGCCCGACAAAGACTACGTTATCATCCATTCTTGCTCTTTTTTGCGGCTGTTTTTGTTTTTCAGTTTGTTGTTTTTCAACTTTTTTTTCTGCCAATTACTTCACCTCTTGTTTTATTGGTATTATATATCTAATTTTAATTGAAAATAAAGTTTAAATCTTTAATTCTACTGGCTCTTTGTGAAATTAATGAACATGAATCCCAAGTGAATATCATCATCTGAGTATCTGATCGAAACTGGGGTTTTAAAACTTGGTTTGAAGTCCCCTCCTATAACCCATTCTTTATTGTTGTCAAGGTCAGTGACTTTTATTCTATAGATATTATCAGGATAGGATATCTCGGAGAATAGCGGGGTAGGGTTTGCTGCTAATGAGTCAAGCTTGCCCTTGTCCAAGACTCCCCTGTGTATTGTGCTATCGGTGTAAGCCATTTTTTCAGAAGAGAGCAGGACATTCGATAGAATAACCCTTCTCCTCAATATTTCATTTTCTTCTACTGTTACTTTTACCCCTTGGCCTCTTGAGATGAAGAAGAAAACTAGCATCCCTACAAGAGCAACTGTAAGCAAGCCTACTAGCATATGAGAAAGGCTTGTCGCCTGCGCTTTTGTCCTCATTTCCCATCAACCTTATACTTTTCAACGCCATTCACAACTGTCTTTTCGATTGTAAAATCTTTAGCATCTGAAAATGAGCCAGAAACATCCACTAGAACAGGATCAGACGAATCTTGCTTCCCGCTATTGAATTCCCTTGAAGCAGCAACCTCCCTATTCGATATGCCGACATCATAACTGTTATCGGAAGAAACCTTGTATCTTATCATGATATCTCCAGGAGCTGCTGCGCTTATTGAAACTAGTGCTGCAAGATCCTTCGAAACGACTTCTGGCGAATCTATTGTGAACATGCTAATCGCTTCCTGTATGGTTGGGATAATAACAGGTATTAAAGCCACTAAAATCACCATAATACCTATTATTGAAAAAACTTCTGTTGTTTCAGCCTGGCCTTTCATAATATAGAATGGTTTTTTGTTAAGTTAAGTTTTACAAAAAGGATATTTGTTTTAAAGATAAAAATAATATCAGATAAAATGAGAAAATTAATACTATTGGGTTTTTTGGGATTAGTTCTACTCTTTTCTGGCTGTGATAATCAGACTACAAATGGGTGCAGCGACAGCGGCCTGAAGCTTGTGGACTACAATGTTTATCCTCTCGAAAAAATCTATCAAGGAGATATAGTGGCGTTTGCATTCTGGCTTGAAAACAAAGGCAGCTCTACTGCGGGGAATGTTAAAGTCGACTTCTTTGATACGCCTGGCTTTGATGTAACAAGGCTCGAATGCCAAGAAAATCCATCCGGAGGCAAGGAATGCAATTTGGGGGAGATACTTTCTGAAGAAGGCTGCCTAGGCGAAATGAGACAGGTAAAAACTGAGTTGAGGGCTAGAGGTTCCGGGGACAATACTGTCAGCTTTGCTGTTATATATAATTACCATGGCAATTCCCTGCTTTCATTTGGTATTTGGGAGAAGAATTCAAAAAACCAGTATGGAAACAAACGCATTGGAAGCACATATGGGCCTGTTAAAGTTGAGATAAACCCAGGCTTCTTGATGAGCAGAATAGTTGACGACAGGAAGCAAACAACCACTGAATGGGTGGAAGAAGGCCAGAGATTCACTGTTAACATTAATGTCAGGGAGAGCGGAAATTTTGGCCAAAGCTCATCAAAAACATCAATATCAAACTTTAAGGTAAAGCTCAATTATTTAGAGCCTATAGCTGATGGGAAATGCGATTTTATTCTGAGCGGGGAATATTTAGTGCCAAAAGAATCTATTGAAGTCCCTACAAAGAAGCCTTTAAAATGTGATTTAAAAGCTAATGATAATATCGGGCAGGAATGGATTACCGGCGGGATAGAGGTGGATTATGATTATGAGTATAGCTTTGTCAAGCAGCAAACCTTCAAGATAAACACCGAATAAAGTTATTATTGTCTCTTTCTAAATATTAACAGATAATATGGATGACGAGGAAAGGATTAAAAGGCTAGCGGAATTAGCCAGACAAAAAGAAGAAATGGAAAGAAAAAGGCTAGCCGAGCAGCAGAATCTTCAAGGCAGAGACCAAAAAACCCAACAAGAACTAAAAGAGAAACAACTGCAGGAACTCAAGAGGCAGCAGGAATTAAGCCAAAGAATGGGTGCCCCTAGTGGGGGACAGCCTGGATATCAGTCATCTTCTCCTCAAAAAGATTCAACTGTTAAGTATATTGCAATAGTTCTTGTTATTGCTGTTGTAGGCTTTTTCGGATATAGGTATAAGGATGATATATTATTTGAGGGAAGTAAAATCCTGCAATCCATAGAGAGAATGCTTCCGGATGACCTTTTGAAGTCTTGGTCTTGTATATTGGGGACTTTAACAGGGAAAAAATCAGCTGATGAATGCTTCGGAAATGTCCCCCCAATAATAACGAATCAGAATGATTTTATTGATGTGAAATTTGGCTCTGGAGATGGATATCCCCTAAACCCAGAAAGATTGCAAAAATATTCGCTGCCTGTTAGGATTTCAAACAGCAAGGAAAAAGCTTTGAATGTTGAGGTTAATGGTGTGCTTCATTGCACTGTTGAATCCCCGCTTATGGATGGTGATATTGAAGAGTCTTTTAATTTAAAGGCTTCTACTCCTTCCTTCAGAATAGAGAAAGATGAAGTGTCATTAAGGCTTGAAAGCGAGGAAGCACTGCCATGCACTCTGAAAGCGTGCACTAATGCTGAAGTTATTGCAAGCTATTCAGACCAGAACGATTTTACAACTTCATTTACATTAGGGAAGACAAGGCAGGACGCATTAAAAACTCAAATAAAATCAGAAACAAGCCCTGGTCCTATTTCTATAAGAGCTGAGTTTCATCCCCTGAATTATTATTATCTTGATCAGAATGTTCAAGAAACTGAAGTTATTTTTACATTCACAAATAAAGGAACCGGAAAAGCAGATATAGCTAGTTTTCAGGTAGGGGTAGATGAAGATACAAAAGATTTTTTTAGCAGTTTTGGCCCCTGCTCATGCTCTTGTCATGAAGATTTTAATAAAATGATTGGCGAAGCAAAAGAATTTAGTATAAACTCCGATGGGAAGAATGGAATGGATGTGATTTTAGACCAGAATTCTAGATGCGAATGCCTATGTGATTTTAAGATCAACGAAAATAAAGTTAATGGCTTGCCAGATTATGGAGCTAGCAAAACAGCAAATTTCTATTTTAGTGTTTTTTATAAATTTGACAGGACTGAAAAATATGCAGGTTTGGCTCTTCAGGGGGATAAGTGCAGTGATTAATCCACAGTTTAAATAAGTTCAAATCTTAACCTAACCTTGAAATAAAATCATTCCAATCAAAAGCAGGGCCCGGATCAAATTTTCCTGATGTTACTTCATCATGGCCTATGATATGAGTTCTGTCTACTGTAATGCCGGAATTTCTTCTAATAATGTCAGAAACAAGCCCGATCAAAGAATTCATTTGTTCTTCAGGGTAGGCCTCCCAGTAATCAGTGTTGCCTCGAAGAGCATGCGCAAGGAATTTGCATCTGTCTGAATTTACACCTAACTTGTCATCGCACAAATAGCCATAATTAACAACTTCTATGCCTATTGATCTTGGGTTCATCCCTTCAATGCAATTGGGATCAGATTGGGTTTTTGTGCATCCAGCATGCCAAGCACTATATTTCTCATCAACAAGCCTGTATATTGTCCCATCTCTGTCTACAACATAATGAACACTCGCTTTTCTATTTTTATCATCTGCAAGCGTATCCAGCGTTGGACCAATGTCCCTTGCTGTGTAATGTATCACAACCCTGTCTATAATTGTCTCCCATCTTGTGCTGTCATATTTCGACGAGTCAGCTGGGTGGTCTATTATATCGAGAGAACCGCCAATAGTTGTTGTCGTGGTTGTAACTTCTTTCTTCTGGCATCGTTTCCAATCCTGATAGCCAGGGTAAACTGTATCATCTACATACCTTAATATTATCTTCGCTTTACCGCCTGGATCATTGCAATATACATTATATTTTTCGCACATAGCTTTACAGGCATCAGTCATCACCTGCATGTTGTTCATGCTTTCCCACTTACTGTCTCCTGCTATTTTTATAGCCTCTTGAATAGTAGCCTGGCCTCCATTATAAGAAGCTAACCCTAATTTTATCAGGTTTTCAAAGTCATAATTATTGTAGCTTCCCATGGAAGATAATTTACTTTTCAGTATTCTGACGCCGCATCTTATGTTTAACCCAGCACTAGTTGAAAGCTCTTCCCATGAGCCTATGCCATCGCAGCCTTTTGCGGATGATAGAGTTACCTGCATTATACCGCATCCGCTCGACGCAGAACAGGTTGTAAACTGATTCCAATTGCTCTCCTGTGTTATTACTGCAGCTACCAAATAAGTGGCTTCCTCTAAAGGTATGTAATCTGTCAAGCCCTCGGTTGAAATCGCACTAACTATTGTGTCTTTGTATGAATTATATTTGTTGACATGCGGGGAAGCTAAGCCCGGGCAAGAAACCAATTCACCAGGCACACCATTACTTCTACAGGCTAAGTCTGGGCATTTATTCACACCAGAAGCGCTCCATGAGCAGGAATCAGTGCATGAAGAATCCATACAGTAGCAGTTTGTACCGGGAATTATTGACATTTCTGTTATAGATTCCTTTATTTGGCATGTATTTTTATCAGGCTCAAACTCATAATTCCCGACAACAACATAAAATTTCAACCCAATCTTCTTGTAATCAGTTTTCTTCGTTAAGTAGTCGTAGACAGGATATTCCTGGGAATTGTCTGTTATTTCAACCAAATACCTTAAAGCAAATTTTGACTCATCTCCATCTAGAACATAGATTTTGCTTGGCGTTAATCTTATTTCTATATCTTCAGAATTGTAGCCTGTTTTTCCTGGGATTCCTTCATTCAATTCTCCTCCAAGGTTGTGGATCTTATCCATAGCTTCATTATAAGTCGCGGAATCTGGAATTTTCTTCCCTAAAATATCATCATCAAGAAATTCTTTTTTTCCTATCTCAAACAGCCTTAACGTTCTGGGTTCAGCGTCAGCTGCAATTTCCAATCCTTCATTAATTTCAACCATCGGCCTTTTCAACCCTAACGCTTCAGCAGCAACTGCTTTAATTGTTGTTTTGCCTGAAGACCCGCTAAGATCAACAGAATTATATTCCGGGATATCAACTTCCCCTTTAAAAGATTTTGCGTATTTGTTGAAGAAGTGCAGCGTTGTTGTTTCCAAGTTTTTTTCATACTCAGGAAATTCAATGCTGTCATATATCCTCCAGTAGGGTATGCAGTCATAGCAGTCTGTTTTTTCCAGGTTATAATAGCCGCCCTGGTCAGAAACAAGATAGGATGATTGGTAGAAGGAATTCTTCAGGGACTGGGTCAAGGATATTTTCGACAGCTCCACTTTGTTTATCCCGTCTATGATGTTCACTTCCATTGCTGCTCTTTTTGAGATGTTTGACCTGTTAAAAAAAGAGATAAACACTACTCCAGAAACCATGATCAATCCAAACATCCCTATTAAAAGAATGGAAAATGGGCCTATTCCTTTTCTCAATTAATCACCAAAACCAAATTTTCAACCAGCTTGTCTGGATTGTAGGGTAAAGTTATGTTCACGCTTGAAGTGTATTCCTTAGGTGTGCAGCCAGAGCTCTTTGCCAACACTTTGGAAGGGGTTGATAGTTTGTAGCATCTGCCCTCAACTAATTTGTCCAGCTTATCCTTGAGGAATGTTAGGTCGTCTGGCTGGCCAAAGGCTAGGTTGTCGCCGATCAATTCCTGGACAGTTTTTCCGTCGTAAGTAGAGGTTAGCAATGAGATTAGAATCATCTGCGTATTTTCATAATTCTCTTCATACTGGATTACTCTCAGGGAAGGGGCTGTAATAAATTTAGGGACTATTAAGATTCCAAATACCAAGAACACAGTAAAAACCAGGACAACAAATGGTATGTTCAATTGGCCTTTCATAACAATAGATTGATTTCTCAGGTTAAATTTTTACAAGGGGGGTGGTTTCAGATGACAGTCTGATTATCGGATTTTATGGCTTTTGATAATATTTTATTTAAACGAAGTTATCTTTTTTGATAACTATAATGCAAGAAAATAAGATTTAATGCTTAAATATTCTGCGAGGATTGCATATCAAAATAAAGAGGAATAATCAGCCTAAATTTTTACAATCATCTATGCTGTTCGGCTTTTCTATACCGAGGCTTTCACAATCTTCTGGTTTTATATCTCCCCAATCTCCGGGGTCCTGGCCTTTCAGAGTCCATCTTTCGCAGTAATTCATGTATTTTGCCGTGCATGTTGCTTTGTTGGCTTCGATCGGAGTTTGGCCTATAAAAAACCAAAAAGTAACAAGGGTAAAAATAAGAAGTAAACCCATCACAGCTATTAAAAACAGCGTGTGGGTTGCTATTGCTTTTGGTGACATAATAACATTTTGATTTTATTTTCTAATATAATTATTAGCCTAAAACTCCTTCACAATAAGCTCGTGTGAGAATCGCCCAACTATAACTTGAACAATCTGGATTTTTCGCTACAAATGTTTCTGTAGCCGCAAGAGTTGAATAACCTTTTCTCGACCAATCTGCACAAAACGTGAATGCTTTCGTTTGACAGAACTTTTCAGTTGATGCTCCTCCACCCCTTCCAATCCATGTCCAAACCAAATATCCTAAGCCGACAATAACTATCAAACCTATTACAAGACCAACAATAGTTTGTGTTGCTACTCCTTTTGCCATACATTCACCTAGCAATTATTTTTGGATTTTTAGTTATTAAATATATCGGTTGCAAACAAGTAAGTAAAAATTCATTTCACCGCAACACAATTTCCACCAGAGCATATTAAACCTCTGCAGCAATTATGAGTAGGGTCGCAAAATGTTGTTAATTCACTACATTGCTCACAATAGATATTAACGCAATTGTTTGAACAGCAATCTGAATGCTCTAAACATGGCCTGCTTGGCATGTCGCCTATGCATAATTCTGCTCCGCAAGTACCATCTGGGTTGCAGGTTTCATAACCTTCGCAACATGACTTGAAGCCCAAACCGTCAGAGCATGATTGGCAATATAGATCATTTTGATGGCTTATGCAAGTAGGCTCTGAATTAGAAAACTGATTGCAAACACCGGATAGGGCTATACTATGATGTCCAATTATAAAATGATAATCGAGCTGCTGTTTGTTTCTATTTATGAACCAAGAGTCAAACCAGACATAATTAACAAAACTGCCATCTGAGCATTTAGCCAAATAACATTGCTTAATAGAACCGTCATTGAAAGTAACGCAAATTGTTTTACCACCAGCGCCATCTACTATGTCTATTTTATCAACATAATCAGGTAAATCTAAACGCGTTGTTGTATACTGGCTAGCTGAGCATGAGTCTATATGTATTTTTTGGATTTTGTCCATAAAGTCATGGGCATTAAGAGTCAGGAATTCATTTTTATTCATGCAGGGTTTGAATCCTAAAGGATTCCATTCACAGTCGCCTAACCCACACCCATCATGATTACATTCAAGATCATTCTTATAATCTGTGCAAGATTTAATTTTATCACAGTTGCATTCTACTTCACAAGCTTGACGGCCAATTTCAGCGTTGCTGATGCAGTCGCATTTAGAAAATGATCCGGAACAAATTGACTGACAAAAATCTAAACAATGTATCTGGATATTACAGTTTGATCCAATACTAAGAGTTATTTTTCTTTGGCCAGCCGCAGGCGGTGTGGGAGGCATCAATTTATTTTCTAATGTTAGAACAAATTTATTTCCGCTTCCAGTTATAAATCCTTGGCTATCGTCAAAGCCGAAGTATTGGATGTCGCTATCAGGGCATACAGCATCAAAACAATACCTGCCTGCAGTAGATCCATCCCTGCCATTGAAATATAAGCAAATATCTTTTTTCGCGGGCGTTCCGATATTTTCAACAGTCATCTTATCAATGCTATTTGGAAGCTGGATCGTACGGCCAAAACTGGCGCCAATAGGAAGGCTGCATAAATCACTTATCATTTGTTTCATCTCCCCTATAAATGGGCTGTTAAACTCCAATTGCTTTTTATGGCATATTGTAGTTCCTGGAAAAGTCTTCCCGCCGCCAATAGCAGGCAAATTTTCAGAGTATATGAAGTATTCGTCATTATTCAGGTTGCATGAACAGTAATCAGAACCAAGAAAACCGCATTTTTCACATGATGTACCCTCTTTTCCATCCTCTAATAATTCTCTTGATATAAAAAGCCATAGTTGACCTCCGCCAAGAAGAGAAGAATGCTCGCATTCCTCATTTGAAAACTCCAAATTAGCCTCTTTTCCTTCTTCATCTCTTACTTTATTTAAAATATCATCTTTTTTCAGATTAATTGGATTTTCCAATTTAATGTTAATCGGATTCATTTTAGCATCATCGCCGCAAATCTTGCCATCTTCTTTTTTAGTATCAGTCCATTCCTGCTTGCAGAAATCAGTCTTACAACTCTTTTCAACGCTATCAGCATCTATCCATGTTAAATCTTCAATTTTAGATGACCCGCACCCTTCCTTGCATCTGTAGTAAGAGCAGTCTATAGCTTTTTGAATATTCGTGCTTTCGGTTTCAGTCTTCTCGCAGATGAAAGTTGCAGGAAAAACAGAATTGGGCAATATATTAAATGTATTATAGCCTGGAGGTAGCTCTGTTGATATGGAATAATCCCCAGGAATCAAATTACATTCGCAGTAGTCTAGTTCTGGAAAACATTTTTTACACGCAATATTTTCATCTGTCCCTTCTAACAAACTTTTTGATATATAAATCCATAGATTGGTAGGTGGGTTTAAATTTATCCCATGAAGTTTGCAATCTTCACCAGCAATATCAATATTAGATTTCACAACCTCTTTTAAAGCTTCACTCGTCTTTAAAGTAATCATCCTATCCATTGTAAATGTAACTGGATGAGCTTTAGTATCATCATCGCATATCTTTCCATCCTCTTCTCCAGTATCTGTCCACTCTTTGTTGCAGAAATCATCCTTGCAACTCCATATCTTATCTTCAGAATCTTTCCATTGTAGCTTATCCAATCCAGGTTTATCGCAACCATCTTTGCATCTATAATAAGAACAAGTTAAAGCAACTTGAAAACTTTTCGCAAGCCTTTGTGAAGCAGGATCCATTCCGAACAGCGACATTAAATAATCAAGAAAGCCGTTCATTATATTCTTTCCAGGGCCAAGAAGAAACCATGACATTACAACAATCAGCAAAACAGCTAATACGAGCTTATACACCGTTTCTTCAGCCATGCCTTTGCTCAAATCAACACCCCGAACACATTCCACCTAAATTCCCTAAAAACCCAAGCAGCCCTTTGCAGAACATGCTACATTTTATTCCTGCCATTATCCTCTCAACACTCTGGAAGACTATCTCTTTCGCCCCGGTCAAAAAAATCCACAATAAAGCTAAAGCTATTATTGCCAGAACTAAGGATATTATTGTTGTTAATATGCTGCCTGAAACACCTTTTCCCACAATCTCATCCCCATAGTTTCGGAACACCCTTTAAGATATTTATCGCCGAGAGATAAAATAAAGCTAACACTATAATCACCACTATCAGCAGGATAATAAACCAGATCATATACCTTGAAACATCTCCTTTGCTGTTCATGCAACCCACATCATCTTAATCATTGAAGTCAAAATCAGGTAGAGCACAATCATAGTGATTGAATAGATTATAATTGCGGTCAGCAGGTTTTTGCCTAAATCATATGTTCTTTGGATCTTCTCATCCCCATACTCTATTATGCTCATGAATATCGAAAGCATCACAACAACCTCTATCATATAAAACCCGACAATCAGCTGAAAATAATGAATGGATATTATTTTATCGATGCTCAAAATATTCTTGAATATGTCCCCGCCTAGATCCCCGACAGGGCCATATGACCCTAAATTCCCCTGAACAGACTCTGTCCATCCGCTTAAGCTCAGCATCATGCTTATCATCATCGCAGTCAATGCAACAACAATTCCAGAAGACAAGGGCGCTAATGCCAGAGCCTGAATCTTCATCGTTGATATTACCTCAGAAAGAACATCCTTCAGATATTCTTCAACTTCAGATATATTCCTGAGATAGTTTGATATTGATATTAAAGATTGGGATAGGACAGCAGAGCCGGAAGAAGAGATTTCAGAGATGGCTTTTAGAATGGCTTTTATCAGGTTGGATGGGTACTGGTATATTGCGCCGTTCTTTTCGTTGAATACAGCGTTCTGAAAAGTCATCCCGAAGATCTGGATGTTGCTTATTATAGAGCCAAAGAGATCAGACACTTTCAATTCCTGTATTTTTGTCTTGATCTTGAGAATATTGCTTTCAATTGAGCCGCCGCTTCTTATCTGGTGGCCTAACTGGAACAAGACCATATGCAATTCGCTCTCCATCTCAACAATCTTGTTCTTAGCCTTCATCTTAGGCATGCTATCCAGGAAAGAGTATGAAATTATACCTCCGGAAACGCCAACTAAAACTAACAAAGAATAAAGCAACAAGCCAAAACTAAAGTGCTCTTGGGATGAAAGCAATTTATAAAGGCCGAACCCGGATAAAAGAATTATCATCAAAACTGGGATTATTATCTTCAGGCTAAAAATCTTCTGGAAAATGCTTTTCTTTATTTCAATTATCTCTGGCTGATGGAAAGTTGTTGGCCTTTTAGTCAAAAATGATCTCATCAGCAGGAATATAACAATCGGCAGCGAGATATTATAGCCTATAACAAGAGCTATTGGCTTTACAGTGTCAGGCATAAAAACCGCTATCATCGGGAAGAAAATCAGCCCTATTATCGGAAGCAAAATCCCAAGGGCGTTCAGGAGTGTTAGAGATGACCTCAACTCTCTAGAATAATCTTTCATCTGGTTTTTTGACCCCAAAAGGACTATTTCAACAGCTTCCTCCAGAACCTTATCCCTTTCTGCGTAGCTTTGATAAAGGGATGTTTTTATCAGGTTGATCGCCTGCGTGAATTCCTCGTTCCCAAGCTTCCATTTTTTTATGAAGTCGTCCAAAGCAACTTCCACTGAATAATATTTTCCATTATAGACATCCCACATTAATTCAGACAAATCGCTTCCCATAGGCCCTTTCAGATTCGTTGCGGCAAAAATAACTGCATTCTCTAGATTGGACCTGACTTTCATCGAAACCGTCAAATAAAGCACAGTCAACACCATCTCAGAAGTTGCCTTTATTTTGTATTGCGTGACGTAATAGGAAGGGTATCTGAAAATGAAGTAGCCCATGCCTAAAATACCGGAGAATAGAATAAGCATTAATTTGAACGGGATTATTCCTATGGCTGTCAATAATACACTCAACAAGGAGAAGCCAGCAGTAAAAAGAATTGTGAATGAAAGAACGCCTGCAGGAGTTATATAAAGGTGGCAGAAATCTATTGGCTCTTGGAATTTTTTCTGCATCTTCTCAGGGAATGGAATCGATAAAATTCTCTCTGAAAAATTGCACAGCTTCTCGTAAACAGATGTTTTCTTTGCTTTTAATTTTGATTGAAGAAGCTCTTCTTTTGTTTTTTGAATATCAAACACCAAGTTTTTCTTTTAATTTTCCCTTAAACCAAATATCCCAATTTTTGTAGATTTCTTTTGAGTCCAAGCTCCCTAACTCCTGCCTGACATCATCTGAAATTTGGTGGAACATGTCATTCGCATCGATAACCCATTCCGCTTCTAGTATCTCTCTCCTGTTTAATTTGTTTGAATACTCAACCATTTTTTCCTTTATTTTTCCCCTCAGCAATATGTTGTCCCAGACCGCATCCCAGTTCCCATGCCACTCCTTGACTCGCTTCGCAATCTCGTTAATAATATGTGATTCCCCGTTGATTAAAGTGCTAGTCGGCTTTAATTTATCTTCCTTAGCAGAGTATTCCATCAGGTTGACAAACCCATTCTCATCCATAGGATCGTTCTTCCAATGCTTCCTTATTTCAGTAACTTCAACAACCCTCCTGTTCCTGTGAAGCCCATCAGCGCTCCTGATCATCCCACAAATCGTGATTATGTCTGTGGCTTTAAAGCTTGTTGTCGGGACTCCTAGGTCATTCACAACCCTGTCAAACACTCCGTAAGCTGACTCGCCGTGTATTGTTCCTGCAACTACATGGGCCAAAGCACCGATCCTCATAGCCTCCCAAAGGGCTTTAGCCTCGTGGCTTCTGACCTCGCCTATTATTAAGCAGGAATCCCCCAGACGCAGAGCCGTTCTTAAGGCTTCATCTGCAGGCAGCTCAGATTCCACTCTTGTGATGACTGACCTTGACTTCATCCTCTCAATATTATAGCCTAGATTTCTCATGCTTACAATTGGGAGCTCAAGCGTATCTTCAACCGAAACTATCCTAAACTTCCTCATTATCTCAACCATTGTTGCACCCAATAGGCTGCTTTTGCCGCTTGACCTTCCGCCTGCAAACAAGAGCGAGCGGGAGCCTTGAATAAGGAAATTCATCAGCCCAGAATACAAAGGATCAAACATCTTTTCATTTATGAATAAAGGGTATGTCCATGGCTTATCCCTGTGCCTCCTTAATGCATATCCTATACCTTCAGGGCTTAGTGTTCTTGTTATTGCTGCAACCCTAGCCCTCCCGCCAGGAACCATAAGCTCTGTGTCAAGGACAGGATTGGCTTCATCCAGCGGCCTGCCTGACAGCATCCTAAATCTCGTCGCCCAGCTTTCAGCATCTTCTTTAGTTGGGATAAGGTTTGTCTCGCACTCTTCAAAGTCGCTATGACCGACAAAAATAGGGGCAATGCCTATTGGCGAGTTGATGTAGATGTCCTGTAATTTAGAGTCTGCCAACAAAACTTCAAGAATGCCGAAACCAGCAGTATACCTTGCAAGTATGTTTGTCATTTCATTTAATTCTGCCGAAGAAAGATGAACCCCCCTCTCATCTGCTATTTTAAGGATTGTGTCTTTTCCCATGTTCATGAAAACTTCCCTTGCCCTTTCTGGTTGGACAAATTCTGTTTCTGTCGGCTTGTGCTCTGCAAGGTATCTTCTTGCTGTATCAAGGATAAAATATTGGCTTTCTGAGAGCCTAAATTCTGGCGGTGTTATGTAGTAGAATGGCCTTGTTTTGCCTGGCACTTTGAAAATTTCAACAATGATTTTGGTTGGCAGCTCATACCTATCGAGCATCCTTGCCCCCTTTGGTGGGATAGAAACGTATCTTGTCAGCATAAAAGTGGGCCTTATCAGGGGCGTGAAGATTTTTCTATATATTGAGCGGTCTCCTAGCCTATAGCCATGAATCTTATCCTTGACAGCCTGTATAAGCATGGTTGACTCCAATTTTTTGTTGATTTCTTCAAGAAGCCTTATGTAATCTTCGGCTGCTTTTTTAACATCTCCCCTGCTTTTCAATGCCCTTGACCTATGCTTCCTAATAAATCTTTTGATCTGAACATAAGCAGCAATAGGATCTCTCCTTAACATTTCCTTGAGGACAAGATTCAATTCATTCGATATATTTGGTATGAAGTGCTTGATCTCAGCAATAAAGGGGCTCTCTAGAATTCTGTCTTCGTTCAAAAACTTGTCATACAACAGAGCTATTTCTACTAAAAGCCTTGTTTGGTCGTAATCATATTCATGCTCCCTGCTTTCTGTTAAAATAATCCTTTCTACTTTTTTAACTTCCCTGATCTTATCGATGGTTGTAGCCATGCATACATCAAAATCCTCGACTGAGGAGCCAAAAACACAGCCTTTGCAGTTGACTTTTATTATTCCTTCTATAACTTCATAGTCGCAGACCAAAATTCCCACCAATAACTAAATTATATTTGTTCAATTTTACAATAATTATTATTGATTTCATGGTATTTGAAAGAAAACCACAAACTCAGTTCAATCAGGTGAACACCGAAGTAGTAAGGATTACAAATGATAACACAAGAAGGATTAGAATCCTTGAACAAAGCTTAGATTCAGCGAGAACCAGAATAAGCTCCCTTGAAGAAAGAATGATAGATGAAATGGGCGACATCAAAAAATGGATGGATCAATTGTCTTTAGATATAAAGGAAATTTCAAAAGAATTAAAGGAGATAAGGAGCGAGTTGCTGAGGGTGAATAAGGATCTTGAAAAAACAGCCAGAAAAACAGAGGTCAAGGAGCTTGAAAGCCTGTTAGACCTGTATGATCCGATAAAATCACATTTTATAACAAGGGGAGAAGTGATGAGGATTTTAGAAAGAGAATTGAATAAAGTTTAATACTCAGAAAAGAAAATTTAAATTATGAAATCAATTATTATTAAGGTGTAAAAATTGATAAAATTTCTTTCATCAAATAAAAAACAGCCAGAAAAAGCCCCTAGTTTAGGAAGAGGTTCGATACCATCAGAAAAGATAAAAACCCTAAGCGGGAGGGGATTTTCAGAGCCAGAAATTATTGATGTCCTTAGAAAAGAAGGCTATAGCTCTGAAGAAATAGATGCTGGACTGACGCAGGCGTTGAAATTAGGCGTGACAGGGGGAGATCAAAGCTTTGTTTCAAAGCCGCCAACTCTTCAAGAGCTTCAGATGCAGCAGGATCAATTTACTCAAGGGCAAAATGAAATGACTAACATGATGCAGGAGACCCAATTTGCTCCGCAGATACCAGAGCCTTCAATGCAATTTCAGCAGAATTATTATCAAGATGATTACAACACAGAAGAGCTTGTTGAATCAATAGTCCAGGAAAGGATGGGTGAATTGGATACTAAACTGAACGAGTTCAGGGCTAAATACAATAATATGGAAAGGAAAATGATGGACCTTCACAATCAATTGTCAGTTGTTTCTAAAGGCAGGAACGAGGCTGAAAATACCATCCTAAATAAAATAGATTCTTTTGGATCTACGCTTGGCGAGATGAATGCGAGGCTTTCCAGCCTTGAGAAAGCATTCAAGGAAGCACTGCCAGCATTAATAGAGAGTGTACGCTCATTAACTGACCTTGTCGCAAGATTTAAAAGAGAAACTTAAACCAAGTTATTTATTGTCACTTTCTTAATTATTTTTCATGGTCAATCCTTTTCAGATAGTTGCAGAGAGGCTTAGAGATTTAGGGTTCTTTGATTTCTTTATACCTTGGGTGATGACGTCGGCCCTTTTATATGCGCTTCTTAGAAAATCTAAAATATTCGGCGACGATGCAATAGTAATAAATTCTGTGCTGTCGATATCTGTGTCTTTTTTTACATGGGGTTTTATAGTGCTTGCTGGCGGGGGCGGCATAGGGGCTGCTTTATCTAAATTTGTCACAGAAATAGTTCTTATTGGGATAGGATTTTTATTCATAGTCCTGATTGCCGGCATATTTATTCCAGATTTAAAGGATTTCTTAAGCACTCTCCCGAATAAAGGTGCGACATTCTTGATAATAGCTCTTGTGATAGGAGTGACTCTGATGATTGGAAGTGGTTTATTCAATTTGGGCTCCGCGATATATAATCTTCTTAGTGCATTTGGGAAAGTTCCTGGAGGGGATGCGGGATTGTTGATTGTGGCTATTCTTATTTTAGTTCTTTTACTCATAATTATATCGATAGTAAGGTGATTGGTTGGCTGATGATATATTTACAATAGCAATAAAAAAACTGCAGGAGATGGGTGCATTCAACTTCCTGTTTCCATTCATGCTTACTACTGCTATCTTCTATGGGCTGCTTAGAAAATCAAAAGTATTCACTGCAAAAAAAGATCTGTTCGACGCGAACCTGAAAAAAATAGGGGAGATAGAAGTATCAGAATCTGTAAATGCCGTCGTTGCTTTGATTGCTGGGTTCATGGTCTGGGCCTATCCTATACTTTCTGGCGTGAATATAGAGCAGCAGCTGTCTACATTCTTTCTTCATGGATTGATTGTTACATTGGTTTTGCTTGTGGTTATGATGATAATGAGCATGTTTATGCCACCTGACTTACCAACAGAATTACAAAAACAGTTTTTGAAAGGAGGAACAGTAGGAGTGGTCTTAGTTGCTGTGGTTGTAATAGGAGTTATAATCTTTTTGACAAGCGGATTGATCAACCTGATAGCCGGACCTATATTTGCGAGTATAGATTTAGGCAATGACACTGTGATGACAATAGTTGTGTTAGGTTTATTAATATTGCCGATAATATTTATATTCAGGGGAAGTGGTACAATAACCACTGACGAAAAGGAAAATAATAAAGGTGGTAAATAAATGTCTTTGTTCAGCGGCGTTGTAGATTCACTTTTTAAATACGGAGTTTATGAATTCTATTTGCCTTTTCTGCTGACATTTGCTATATTCTATGCATTAATAAGAAGAACCAGGGTTTTCGGTGGAGATAAAGTTGCAAACAATATTAGTACTTTAGTATCATTAGTCGCCGCGCTTTATGTGATGGCTTTCAGCCCGTTTGCAGGCTCTATCAGCACGTTCTTTGCAACATTTTTTGCAGGGACTTCTGTTGTTTTAGTAGTTATACTATCACTGCTCATGATAACAATGATGTTGTTCGGGCCATTCTGGACTAAATTTGGGGATATGGAATGGTGGGGGAAACATCTGTGGGTATTTGTTATTATTGGGCTATTAATTACATTATCTTTATTTGTTGCCAGTGGGGGAGGAAAATTATTTGGCCTGATTATACCCCCAAATTTTGGAATACCTGGCTTAAATGGAGAAGATGTTGCAATAATAATACTACTATTGTTGACTGTCGGAATAGTATTCCTGGTGCAGGGAACAAGCAGTGAAGAGGAAAAAGACCCAGAATTCACGATCCAAAAACGCAAGAAAGATTCATAGAACTAATTTCCATGTTAATTGACCATTCTTCTTTTGTTTTTTCTAAATTTTTCCCAGCATTAAAAAGAAATTATTTTCAAAAGTTTAAAAAAATCCTTTTTTTCACGTCACTAAAATCAGGGACCATCAACAAAAGCGGTTTTTTCTGTGAGTATATTGTTCTAGCAATATAACTTATTATCGATTTTTATTTTCATTGTCTTATTGTTTATCATAAGAATACCTAAACAATTACCTAACTCGTCAATCTTTCAAAACTTTCAAATCTTCTCCTGCCTCAAACAATCCCCAGTCGAAGGAAATAGCTTCCCATGCCCTGATATAATCCCCTTGATCTAGAAAATGCTCTGTGTCAATGATGTATGCCTGTATATTCTTCAGGAGTTCTTCACCTTTCTTGTCAGCTGGCTTGACATTTTCCATTTTTTTCTTAAGCTTATTCAGCCATTTTTCTATCAGTTCTTTTGGTATTTTATCTTTAACCATTCAATCAGCTCTATGATACTCGAGATATTCTTTTTCTGTAAAGTGTAATTTTCCTAGAATTATTAACACGAAAGGCGGGTTTCCAAAATCCTTATCAATTAAATTTTTAATTTTCCCATAAGCTATGAGAGGTTCTTCGCTTCCAGCTCTGCCGAAAATAACTATTTCATCCTCTTGTGTGATGTCATCTGACTTTAAAAGAACTTCCATTCCTTCACTCGGAGTCATGTATTTTTCTTTTTCTGAGATCAGATCAAGCAGACATAAGGTATGTAAATCTCTTCCCTTGTTATCACGAATTATCTTAGAGACGCTCTTTGGAAATTGATTGTTCATTTTTTCAAGAAAAGGTATGGTCACAGTTGCGCCGAACTTGTACAGATGCAGCCCTGTCTCTCCTGCAGCCGAATAGATTGATGCGTTGTGAATAACCCGTGTTTTTATTCCTAGTTTTTTTGCTTCTATCAGCAATGCTGTGTGTGTGGTTGCAACTAATGGATCGCCAAAAATCAGGATGGAAATTGTTTGATTTTTCGCTTCCTTCAGGATTTTTTCTAGGTTTTCTTCGAGATCTGGTCTTTTTAGCTGCATTATTTTTTTGCCTGTCATCTTTTCGAGGTTTTCGATCGACCCAAACCATTTGGATGTATATAATTCTATGTAAACTTTATCCGATTTTTTTAGAGTTTCTAAACCTTCCAATGTTAACCCTTTCTCATCTGAGAGGCCTAGACCCATTAGATTCAGCATATAAAATCTATTTATTAACGAGATATTAAATTTAAATAGGGTTTTGAGTGTGGGAAAAGCTATAAAAATTATAATATCAATTGTTTGGGATTTTCTAGATATCGCAAAACTTATTCCATTCGCTGGTACAATTATAGAAATTTTTGGTAGTATATTAGCATTTATATTATGGGGTAAAGCAGGATTATGGTATTTTGTAATAGAACTTCTACCGGATTTAATTGGGATTTTTTTCCCGCCGATGTATGTTATAGGTCGCCTCTCTGCGTTCGTCCCAACAATGACATTAATAGGCATTTTTTCAAAAAGTTATTAAATCTAAGAGTGAATTATCATGGACTATCTAGTTAAAGCTCTTGTTGGAATTGTATTTCTAGCAGTTGCATTCTCCCCGTCAATCATTCCTAGCTCAAGTGCTGTTTCAATCCCAGTCTGGTTGAGGGTTATAGCTGGGTTGCTTGGCTTAAGATTCCTTTTCGGGAAACTCATCGGCATTATATCAATAATTTTAGGCATAGGGGCGTTTTTTTCATTATTAATTCCGTTTTTAGGGTTTATCGGGGTTCCTTTAGGTGTTGCCCTGATTTTATTGGGAATATTCATGCTGATATAAACTATATAACTTTCGTCTTGTTTTATAATTTATGAAATTATCATCATACGACATCCTCGGCTCAAAAGAAAAATCAATAGCAATAATTGAAGAAACAGAAAACCCGAAAGAAATAGGCGAAAAAATAATGAAAGAGCATAAGAACATAAAATCAGTCCTGATGAAGCTCTCAGAAAGAAAAGGAGTCGAAAGAAAAAGAGAGTATAAATTCATCCTAGGCGATCCGGATACAGAAGTAATTCATAAAGAGAGCTACTGCAGATTTAGGCTGGATCCACAAAAACTCTACTTCTCAGGAAGGGAAGGAACAGAAAGATTAAGAATAGCGGAAATGGTCCATCCAAAAGAAACCGTTCTAGTCATGTTTTCAGGGGTAGGTCCTTTCTCAATTCTAATAGCAAAAAAACAGAGAGAAGTCGATAAAATACCATCCATTGAAATTAATCCAGAAGCTGTAGAATACATGAAAGATAATAAAAAAATAAACAAAGTCCAAGATAAAGTCATCCCGATTCTAGGCGATGTCAAAGAAAAATGCCAAGAATGGTTTGGAAAATGCGATCGTATAGTTATGCCATTGCCGCATGATGCCACATCATATCTAGAATTAGCCTATAAATGCCTAAAGCCAAGGGGTGGGATAATTCACCTCTATATTATAGAAAAAGAAAATGAAGCCGAAAAGGCTGTCGAAGAATTAATGGAAGACTTCCAAGAAAAAATAAAAAGAAAATTAACCTACAAGACAAGAAAAGTCCTGCCTTACTCTCCAAGAACATACAAGTATTGTGTTGATATTCATATCAGTGAAGGTAAATTAAATTGAAATAAATCCAACAGCCAAGTCACAGAATAATAACCAGAATAGGAAAGGATCAAATTATAAGCTATCTTTGATAAAAGAACCGCAATAAAAAACCTTTTGAGATCAAACCGTATAATACCACAAAATACTGCAATCACACCCCCACCCAAAGGTATAAAATTGGCGATAACTATCCACCAAATGGCTTTATATTTATCAAAATTCCTCCTAGTCCTTTCTAGATATTTGCCATATTTTCTTTCTATAACATCCTTGAACCCGCGACCCAAAATATAAGCGAAAACTGATCCAATAGCCCCGCCAAAACCAGAAATAACCCCAAGCAAAAATGGGTTAAGTATCTTGCCAAAACTGAACACAAAAAATGATGTAGGCAAAGGGAACAATGAGATAGTCGCAGTTTCCAAGAAGTTGAACAAAAACATCCCTAGATACCCCCATCTATAGATAAATTCATAGCCTCCTGTTAAGATTGATATCAAAAATCCTGTTAAAACCATATTATCTAGATAAAATTAGTCGGATTAATACTTAAATCACTGCTAAGGCAAATGGACCGCAACTAAAGTTAGAATGGTAAAAAACATTAGGAATACCCAAAACCAGATCGACCATGTGAAGACATGCCCCCCTTCTAAAGGCGGCATAGGCAGTAAACCAAAGAAAGCTAAAATACCATTGATCTTGCTGATAATTTGGAAGATTTCTATGTGATTTATTGTATAAGCTACACCAAAAAATGTCATCAGAAATAAGTTGACCCCGACTCCAGCCAAAGCTATATAGGCATAATCCCTCGGCGTCATTTTTATCAGTTTAATCCCCCATCTCCCAAATTTGTAAGGAATGATCTCAACATAACCTAACCCTAAAAATACAAAACCCAAAATTGATTTGAGCAGCAAAGACAGCAAGCCTATAGCAGCGCCTGGAAGCCACAATTTAAAAGTCGCCATGCAGCCAAGCCTGTCAGCCATTAATTTATGGGCTGCATATCTTAAAGAGATGGATAAAAGTATTATAACAAATATGCCGAGAAAATTTAATCCTTGAATGGGAAAAGAAAATATCAATGTTGCTAAAGCAATAACTATTGCGAGATCCCTTACTTCTGATAGTTCAATCCTTTTTCTTACTTTTTCCATATTAACACTTGATTTTTCTAAAATATATTTACTTCTATTCTAGATTTATTTCTTCTTTGTAGTCTTTTGTGTAGAATCTTATCAGAGTTATTAGTATTGTAAGAATTAAAGGGCCGACAATAATCCCGATTGGGCCAAAAACTTTCAATCCACTTACTATTCCTATAAATATCAGGAAGAAGTTTATTTGGAATTTATTCCCAACAGCTTTCATTGCAAGCATATTCTCCAGTTGATTTGTTACCATATATAAGACAAGCAATAGAGCACCTATCAAATAATCGCCGAATATAATCAGGTGTATAGCCCCCCCTAGCCAGACTGGAAAGTTGCCTATTATTGGTATAAAGGATAATATCATCATCAAAAATCCCCACAGAAAAGCATTGGGAATCCCAAAAAGATAAAAAATCAAGCCGCCTATAAGACCGCTTAAAATTGAAGAGATGAGCATGCTATAAATCATTCCCTTGGTCACAGAGCTGAATTCATTAATCAAAGCTTCTTTTTGTGTTTTTTCAATCGGAATTGTTACTTTGAATTTTTTTATAAGGTCAGGGCCATTCTTCAAAAACATATAAACTGCGAATAAAAAAACCAAAACATTGAATAGCCTATTTGTAATTTCTGGGATAATTCTCGAGATTAAATTCAACAGGTTCAAGCCTATAGATTCAGATAGTTTTATCATGTAATTGTTCACAATAGGAGCCAATTCCGGCGTTATGAAAGGCATAGAATTAATATCTAAATTTCTTAAAAACCAGATAAAATTTGAAATATCGTCAATAAGGCTGTATGTTATCAAGGCTATTGGCCCTAAAACCAATAATATCCCTACAAATAAAACGAGTATTATGGATAAATTTTCATTTTTAACTTTAGAATTAACTTTCTTGTAGATTGGATAAAGGCTGTAGCTTATTATCATTGCAAATATCAAAGAGCTTAAAAAGGGCTTGAATAGAAGAAAAGAAAGGTATAGGATTATTAAAAGAAACGCCAGCGAAAATAATTCTTTCTCCTTGATCATATATAAAATTTATCTTTGCTTATTAAATTGTTATGGGATCAAATGACAACAAAAATTGGTTTGGCATTGAGTGGCGGAGGAGCAAGAGGCCTGACCCACATTGGGGTAATAAAAGTTTTAGAAGAAAATGAAATTCCAATAGACATAATAACAGGGACAAGCGCTGGGGCTTTGTTTGGCGGGGTTTATGCGAGCGGGACTAGCATTGAAAAAATAGAAAAAGTCTCTGTTTCAAGCGGATATAGAAAAATACTCTCATTGATATTTGACCCGACTAGAAATACTGGCGGGTTGGTAAAAGGCGATAAAGTAGCTAAGTTCATCTCAAAAAACCTTTCTAAAAAAAGGATTGAAAATTTTCCGATCAAGTTCGGCTGTGTTGCCACTGATATGATATCTGAGAAGAAGATTTTCTTCACAAAAGGGGATGCATCTAATGCTATAAGGGCTAGCACATCTTTTCCAGGTTTTTTTAGGCCTTTAAAATACAAAGAAATGTATTTGATAGATGGCGGGATTATAGACCCGATTCCGATAGATATTGCAAAAAAACTAGGGGCCGACATAATAATAGCAGTTGACGCCACAGGAACATTAAAAGAATTGAAAGAAAAGATAAGGGACGGAAAGAATTTATCGATAGCTGATTCTCTGAAATTTTCTATATACAGGATGGGAAAAGAGCTCATGGAAAAAAGCTTTAAAGAAGTGGATGCTATAAAAATTAAGCCGAATGTCGGGGATATAAGCGTTTTTAATTTTGGGTCTTCAAAAGTCATGAAAAGAGCGATAAAAGAAGGTGAGAAGTCTGCAAAGAAAAAAATTGAAGAAATAAAAGAAGCGATAAAAAACTGCCAGAAAAAATAGATTTTTAAGGTTTGTTATCTAAAATCTGAGTATAAATGGTGTGCCAGATGACAGGGGAATATCTTTGCAAGGTTTAAATTGATTTTTACTAGTTCTGTTTCTAATTTATTCTCAAAAATTAAGAATATTCTAGGTGTGCCGAGTTGGCAGAACGGCCATGCACCCGCCTGCAGAGCGGGGGAAGCGAGTTCGACTCTCGCACTCGGCTTTTTGTTTTTTGCCTCTATAATAAGTTATAAATATTGAGAAAATTATACATCTGAGGGATGAAAATGTCCGGTGAAAGCCTTTGCATTGCCGAAGTCGGCTCAAGAAATATTTAGGGTTTTATCTAGTTCTGCCTATACACCTCAAGAAATTCATGAAATTACTGGAATTCCTCCAAGAACAATAAGGTTCGCTCTCAATTTCCTTAAAAAGAAAGGGCTAATTATCGACAAAAAATCATTCAATGATATGAGGAGAAATTATTGCACAAGAGGTGGAGTAAATGAAAGGTGAATATTTTTGCCAAAAAAAATCTTTTAGAATTGATCGGGAATACCCCTATGACTGAAATAAAAATGGATTCGGAGACTATATATGCCAAAATGGAAAATCTAAACCCATCAGGGTCTATCAAAGACAGAATTGCAAAATACATGATTGAAGACGCTGAAAAAAGAGGGATTCTAAAGCCTGGTATGACAATAGTTGAACCGACTAGTGGAAATACAGGAATAGCGCTTTCATTCGTATCTTCAATAAAAGGTTATGAATTTATCGCAGTTATACCTGAATTTGCAAGCAAAGAAAGAATCGAAATAATGAAGCATTATGGCGCTAAAGTTGTTCTAACTCGAAAAGAAATTGGCGTAAAAGGTGCTGTTGAAAAAGCCAAAAAATTAGCTGAAAGATTAAACGGGTTCATGCCTAACCAATTTGAAAATGAAAATAATGTTCTCGCGCATAAAGAAACTACAGGAAAAGAAATATTAGAACAGGTTAAAAATGTTGATGTTTTTGTTGCAGGAGTCGGGACAGGAGGTACATTAATAGGGGTAGCTAAAGCATTGAAAGAAAAGAACCCAAATGTTAAAATAATAGGGGTCGAGCCAGCATCATCTCCTCTATTGTCTAAAGGTAAGGTGGGTCATCATAAAATAGAGGGTATAGGAGAGGATTTTATACCTAAAATAGTCGAAAATAATTTAGAATTGATAGATCAAATTATTGTAGTTACAGACAAAGAAGCAATCCAAACATCAAGAAGGCTAGCGAGGGAAGGGTTGTTCGTAGGGATATCTTCGGGAGCAAATGTATCTGCATCCTTAAAAATTGCCAAGAAACTAAAAAATAAAAAGGTAGTTACCGTATTACCTGATAGTGCTGATAGGTATTATAGCACTGAATTATTCCCTTGAGGTAATTGCCGCTAAAATAAACTATAAGATAAACATTTAACAATAAAAAAATCAGAAAAATAATAAGGTAGTGAAAAATGAGTGATTTAATAAAAAGAGTTGAGACAAAAAGGGCACCTAAAGCAATAGGTCCTTATTCTCAAGGAGTTATAGCCGGTAAATATATTTTTATTTCTGGGCAAATTGCAATAGATCCTTCAACCGGAAAATTTGTCGAAGGAGAAATTAAAGAACAAACTACTCAAGTTATAAATAACATAAAAGTGATTTTGGAGTCACAAGGAATAGGGCTTGATAAAGTCGTGAAATCTGAAGTTTATTTAACAGATATTAGAGACTTTCAATATATGAATGAAGTATACGCCTCAATGTTTTCAAGTGACCCGAAACCTGCAAGACAAGTTGCAGAGGTTAGTAAATTGCCACTGAATGCCAAGATAGAAATATCATGTATTGCATACCTAAAAAAATAGTAGGTGGAAAAAATGGAAATAAAACTTTTCAACACAATGGGTCGCCAAAAGCAAGTATTCGAACCAATTATTCCAGGAGAAGTTAAGCTTTACGCCTGTGGCCCAACTGTTTATGATTACGCCCATATAGGCCATTTCTTTGCTTACGTGTTCGTAGACACTTTAGTGAGGATGTTAAAATACAATGGATTGAAAGTAACCCATGTCATGAATATAACAGATGTTGGACACCTAACAGATGATGCTGATGAAGGGGAAGATAAAATAGAAAGAAAAGCGGAAACAGAAAAGAAAAGCGTCTGGGAGATTTCCGAATACTACACAAAAGATTTTTTTGATGCAATGGAAAAATTGAATGTTGAAAAGCCAGATATTGTATGCAAAGCAACAGACCATATTGAAGATATGATCAACCTTGTTAAGAAAATAGAAGAAAATGGGTATACTTACAAAACATCTGACGGAATATATTTTGACACTTCTAAACTTCAGGACTATGGTAAACTTGCTGGATTGAATATTGAAGGTTTAAAAGAGGGAGCGAGAGTTGAAAAAAACCCTGAAAAGAAAAACCACACTGATTTTGCCCTATGGAAATTTTCTCCAAAAGACAAGAAGAGACAGATGGAATGGAAGTCCCCTTTTGGTAAGGGCTTTCCTGGCTGGCATATTGAATGCTCTGCAATGTCAATGCGGTATTTAGGGGAAACTTTCGACATCCACACTGGCGGCATAGACCACATACCAGTCCACCATACAAACGAAATAGCGCAGTCAGAAGCCGCAACTGGAAAGAATTTTGTCAGCTACTGGGTGCATAACAACTTTATCACAACCAATGGAGAAAAAATGAGCAAATCAAAAGGCAATTTTTATGCGATGAAAGATATTGAAGAGAATAAGATAGACCCGCTGGCAATAAGATACTTGTTCTTAACTGCGAATTACAGGACGCAATTGAACTTTACTTGGGAAAGCGCAGAATCAGCCGAAAACACTTTAAACACTTTGAGGGAACATATGAGATTGCTGCAAGAGCCAGATAACAGGCAAAGCAGCTTTGAAAAAATCGAAGAATACAAGCAAAAATTCCTAGGGTTTATTAATGACGATTTAAACACACCAGAGGCTCTATCATTGATGTGGAAGTTAATAAGGGAAGAAAAGGAAATCAGCAGCAAGGACAAGTATGAGTTGATACTAGACTTTGACAGGGTTTTTGGCTTAAAGCTGAATGAAATAAGAATAGAAGAAAAAATACCAGAAAAAATCCAAAAATTAATTGTAGATAGGGAAGAAGCCAGAGAAAACAAAAATTATGAAAAAGCGGATAAGATAAGGGATAAGATAAAAGAAATGGGTTATGATCTTCAAGACGCAAAGGATAGGGTTAAGGTAAGAAAGGTATGAATTAAATGCAAGGAACATGCTCAAGGTGAGAACAACTTTACAAACAAGTTAATCCGAGTCTTTTTCTCCACCCCGAGAGCTCGCAAGCATCATTACGTTTGCCTTATAGCTGCTTCCTTCCGGACCTGACTCGTTCAACATACAAACGACCCTGGGAGACGAGGTTTCTCAGTCCAAAACCCGGGCTTGAGTGTATCGTTGAGCTGCCCTTGAACTATGATTTCACCATGAACCGGATTTGTGATAACAGGAGACCGGTAGCCTCCCAACCAGCGGTTCCTTGCAATAGATAATATTGTAATCATCCTTAAATAAGTTGATGTTTATACCTGAAAAATAGAAATCAAGGCTTCCCCTAACTTCCAGAAATAGAATATATTTATACCAAAAGTTATTAGATTTACAAACAATTCTTGGCCAAAATCTGATTCTGTGATTGATCTGATAATAACAACTAAACCTCCATACAAAAAGGATAAAATTATAGATTCAGTGATAAAATTCAAGTTGAGTGGGATTGAGGCTAAATTCACAAGAAGATTAATAATAAGATAAACAAAAACACTTGGTTTAAAATCTCCAGAAAATATTCCTGGAATGAAACCTGCCAAAATAACAAACAAAAATGTATAACCAAATCCTAGAGTAGATGTAATTATTATACTTAGAAAAAATACTGGAGTAAAATCTACAGGTATTTGAAGAAAATAGTTCAAAAAAACAATTAGTCCTGTTAATAATGTTAATCCTATGAAAATTAGTATACTAGGTATTTTTTTAATGAGTAGAAATAACAGTAAGGTTACAGCAAAAAACAATAATAAATATTTTATGTCTGATTTTTCTAATTTCATAAATAATGACATGAATTTAATTGTGAAAAAATAAATATAATCTATGTTTCTTGAAACTTTTTTCAACCCTAAATCCGTAGCAATAATAGGGGCTTCGCATAAGCCAGGGAAGATCGGGTATGTTGTTTTTACCAATTTCTTAAGCGGCTTGTTCAACGGAAAAGTCTATCCTATCAACCAAGACACATCTCCTATTCTAGGGCACAAAGTGTATGATTCTATTTCTAACATTCCAGGAAGCATTGATTTGGCGGTGATAGTTGTGCCTACAAAATTTGTTCAAGGAGTTTTATCAGAGTGTGCAAAAAAAGGTGTAAAGTCTGTTATTATCATAAGCAGCGGATTCTCGGAAATGGGCGAAGACGGCAAAAGACTGGAAGAAGATCTGAAAAAAAATATCCGTGCAACCAAGACTAGAGTTATAGGCCCGAACTGTTTGGGTGTGTATGATTCATCCTCACAAATAGACACGCTATTTCTGTCCAGGAAAAGATGCGGCAGGCCTGACCAAGGCAACATCGCTTTCATTTCCCAGTCCGGGGCAGTTGGATCGACTATACTTGATTGGCTGTCAGAAGAGAATATTGGAATGAGCAAATTCATCTCTTATGGAAACGGTATGGATGTTGATGAGAGCGACTTGATAGAGTATCTTGGAAATGACAGCAAAACAAAAGTCATTACTGCTTATATTGAAGGGTTGAAGGGTGATGGAAAAAAATTCATGAACATATGCAAGAATGTGTCAAGAAAAAAGCCTGTGATTATTCTAAAGGCAGGAAAAACCAAGAAGGGAACAGAAGCGGTCTCCTCGCATACAGGATCTCTTGCAGGATCTGGAAGGATTTATTCCGCAGCTTTCAAACAATCTGGCGTGATCGAAGCAGAGACCTGGCAGGAGCTATTTGATTATGCACGAGCTTTTTCCAGCCAGCCAATTCCTGAAGGTGAAAAAATCCTTATTGTAACAGATGGCGGCGGCTTCGGAGTTTTAGCCACGGATGAAAGTGAACGCTCCAGTCTTGAATTGCCTAAACCATCAGAAAAACTAAAAAATAGAATAAAACATGTGATGCCGCCTTATGCTATCCTTAAAAATCCGATCGACTTGACAGGGGACGCTGATGCTAAAAGGTATAAAGTAACAATAGAAGAAGCGCTTAAGTCAGGTGAATATGATGGAATAATTGCTATAACACTGTTCCAAGTCCCAACATTAGAAGAAGATGTTGTCGATCAGCTCATTGAATTGAAGAAGTATAAGAAGCCCATTATTGCATGCGCTGCTGGGGGAAATTATTCCAACAAACTTAGCGAAAAATTAACTAAAGGCGGAGTCCCTGTTTATCCTACCCCAGAAAGGGCTGTTAAAGCTATGAAAGCTTTAGCTGAATATGGAAAAAAATAGGATTGTTTTTATTTTCGAAAAATTATAATAGAATGTGCAAAGAAAATATATTTTTATTTCGGGGGGAGTAATGTCCAGTGTTGGCAAAGGAATAGTAGTTTCTTCTATCTGCCTGCTCCTAAAAAAACATGGTTATAGAGTTGTCCCGATTAAATGCGAGAACAACCTAAATATCGACTTTGGAACCATTAATCCAATTGAGCATGGGGATCCGTTCTTATGCGAGGATGGGTTAGAGGCAGATGTTGATTTGGGAAATTACGAGAGATTCCTAAACGAGAACATGGGAAAAGAAAATTTCATAACAATGGGGCAAATATACAAATCTGTAATAGACAGGGAGAGGTCTATGGGGTACAATGGGGAGGATGTTGAAGCTATACCTCATGTATGCGATGAGATAATCAAAAGAATAAAAGATTCAAGCAAGAAGAAAAATGCTGAAATAGTTGTGATAGAGCTTGGCGGGACAGCAGGAGAGTATCAGAATGCCCTTTACTATGAAGCCAGCAGGATAATGGCGCTGAAGGAAGATGTACTGCATATCCATGTAAGCTATGTTCCTATACCCCCTCATATAGGCGAACCGAAGACTAAACCCACTCAACTATCCTTCAGGCATCTTATGTCTATGGGAATTCAGCCGCATATCATAGTGACTAGGAGCGAGAGCGATATAGATGACCGAAGAAAATACAAGCTTGCTTTGACCTGCAATATTGACCCGAAAGATGTATTTTCAAATCCTAATGTGGAAACTATCTACAAAGTCCCTCTCATACTTCACAAACAAGGCTTAGACAAAAGAATACTCGAAAAGCTAGGGCTGCCAAAAAAGAAAATAAACCTAAGGGATTGGGATAACTTAGTGAAGAAAATAACCAGCAAAAAAAGCAAGAAAGTAAAAATATCAATAGTCGGCAAGTATTTTGGGACTGGAAATTATTCTATGGCAGATTCGTATTTTGCATTGATCGAAGCAATAAAACACTCTTGCTGGAAGCTTGGCGTCGACTCAATGCTCAACTTTGTCAATTCCGATAAGGATGAAGGAAATATTGAGGAATTAATAGAAGGTTCAGACGGCGTGATAGTGCCGATAGGCTGGGGATCAAGGGGAGTTGAAGGAAAAATAAAAGCTGTGAAATTTTGCAGGGAAAATAAAATCCCATATTTAGGGCTGTGCTATGGGATGCAATTAGCATGCGTGGAATTCGCTAGAGATGTTATCGGCTGGAAAAACTCGAATACAGTAGAAGTTGATCCTAACACCAATTATCCCGTCATTCATGCAATACCTTTCAATAAAAAATATCAAGTAATAAAAGGGAATGGTGCGTCAATGAGGCTTGGGGGCTGCGACTGCATTTTAAAAAAGAATTCCCTCTTGTATGAAATTTATAATAGGCATAACTCATTCAAAGACAAGGAGAAAAGCATAGTCTCTGAAAGGCATAGGCACAGGTTTGAATTCAACAATAAATATAGGCAGGATTTTGAAAGGCATGGCTTGGTATTTTCTGGCATGTCTCCAGATGGCTTCTTTGTAGAGATGATAGAACTGCCGAAATCCAAGCACCCATTCTTTATAGGAACGCAGGGGCATCCGGAATATAAATCCACTCCATTAAAGCCGCATCCTATATTTTTAGAATTTATTGAAATTTGCGAAAAAAACCAAAAGAAAACTAACAATTAATATTCTTGATCTTTTCATCGCTGCTTGGAGTTTTGACGCAAGTATCTTCATTCAGGCAGCAAACAACCTTCTCATTATTATCTAAATAATAGTAATTCATGCCGGCTGACCCGCAAGCGCTCTTGGCATAATTGCAAGCTAAATTATCAATGTCGCTTTTAAGGCTGTTGTAGTTGTCCTTCAAGGAATTATACTCGGATTCCTTTTTCTTTAAGTCTTCATTTGCTAGCTGTATGTCAGAAGCCAAACCTAATTTATCCTCATTGCAAATACCTAGATTATTCTTTGTGCTCTCATAACTGAGCGTTATTTTTGAAAGCTCTCCTTTTGTTTCTTCCAGAGTTGATTCGGTGGTCTGAAGGTCAGAGCTGCATTTTGTTAACTTTCCCGCGGAATCATCCAGTTCAGTTTTCAAGCTGTCAATCTCTTTTGTTTTAATCAGGTTGTCGCTCTGCAGGGTGTTGATCTTGCCGGTATATGCTATGTAGCCGGATATAGTTCCAGTGACTAGAAGAAAGCCAAGAGCAACAGCTGTAATTGTGACTTTATTGAGTTTAATGTTTTTAAGGCTGGAGCTGCCGAGCTTTTCTTGGATCTTTTGTTTTATCTGGTTGAATTTTTCCTTGAGATTTAAGCCTTTATTTTCTTCGCCATATGGTTCATACATATTATCTAATTGATTTTAGAAATCCAGTTATAAATAAATTACTTTAAAGCCCTGAGAAACTCTTTTTCTAGATCCTTGACCTTGACTTCTATTCTTTTTCCTGCATCTGCTAAAGCTTTTTCAGGCTTGCTCTTGCCTTTCATCTTCATGAATAATTTAGGCTGCTCCATGTATGGGTGCTCTTTTATAGGGGCGGCCTCAGAAATATTGGCATCATTCCAGAGCTCTTCTGAAAGAAGGTTGGCAAATGTCTTGCTTTCCCCTTCCAATTCTAGCATGAGTATCCCGCTTTCATCCTTGATTTTTTTGACTTCCATTCAACCACCAGGCTCTAAATTATGTTAACCTATAAGTTTTTAAATATAACAGAGAACCAAATAATTAATATAAGAGGAGATAAAATGAGAAAATATGTGTTAATCTGTGTTTTAGCCGTTCTATTTAGCTTGGGGGTTGTTTTAGGAGGAAATTATAATATGATGGTTGGTAATACTGCTGAAATTAACGGAAACACTATAAGTCTCGAAAATGTGGGTAGTTCTGGTGTTGTTAGATTAAATATCAACGGTGTTTCATATTCAGTTGAAGGGACGGAAAAACATGCTGGCTTTGAAATTACTGTTGTTAATTATACTTATGATGAAATTTTGGTGAATAGAAAAGCTACATTAAACATTTCCATTTATGTGGCTCCAGGAAAAGTTTTAATGGTTGGGCAAAGCGATACAACACATGATAAAACTGTCACTTTGAATAATGTTGGTAGTACAGGTTCAGTAAGAGTTTTTGTAATTGACAATAGTGAAACTGAAATATGCACTATTACTGGAACCGAAATATGTAGTGGGATAAAAATAACAGTTGTGGATTTTTATTATGACGAATATCTTAAAAATAGATGGGCTAAGTTAAGTTTTGAAGAAGAATGTTTTGACAGCGATGGAGAGAATTACTATGAAAAAGGCTATTGTAAAACAACAAGACCAAATGAACTATATTATGATTTCTGCATAGATAATTCAAAACTAGCTGAGTATCATTGTATTGGTGAAGGGGTTAGTTCAACCTGTGCTTATTTAACTTCTGGTGTTTATTGCAAAAACGGATGCAGAGACGGAGCCTGCCTTGATTATAACAAAAAAATCTCAATATCTGATTTGACATGTAATAATGGCAAAATAACTATGAAATTAAAGAACGAAGGCGGTTTAGATATAACTCATGCTGATCTAAAGGTACTCATAGATAATGTGGATGTTTCTGAAGAAATGTATTTTGGAGTAATCTATGTTGGGTCAACTTTCACATCTTTTATAGATAAAGGGTATACAGGCAAACATATTATACTTGCAGTTGCACCAAGTAATTCTGTCAGGCAAACAGTCTATTGTCAAGGTGCGGTAACTACTACAACTGTAGCTTCTTCTATATGCACCGACTCTGATGGCGGAAAAGATTATTATACGAAAGGAACAACTCTGATTAAGGGGAGTCAATATGCAACTGATTTTTGTTGGAATTATGATGAGGGAAAATATGGATCTTGTGAAGGTAATGAAGAAGGCTGTGTTCTTGTGGAACATTCTTGTAAAGACTATTGGGATGGCACTTATGGTTATGGGTGGAAAGAAAAATATAAATGTCCTAATGGGTGCAAAGATGGAGCTTGTATAAAAGAAACTACTGAATGTAGAATAGATGAAGACTGTCCAAAATTAGTGTGTATAAAAGCACCTTGCCCACAATACAAATGTTTAGATGGAAAGTGTGTTCTAGAATATTCTACTACAACAACTCTGCCAAAAACTGATGAGAAGATGTGCAAAGAAGGTGGCGGTGAATGGAAGCAATTCGGCAGCGGATGCCATGATGAATGCTGGATTGTAAGATCAAAAGAGCCTGTTAAATGCACTATGGCGCTTTCTTATGGATGTGACTGTGGGGATGATAAATGCTGGAATGGGAGGTCATGTGAAGACAATTACCCGACCTCAAGTACAACCATTCCAATTAACAGATGCCCAAATGGCTGTTTAATGAATGATATTTGCCTGCCTTTTGGAAACAGAGTTAAAGTCGAAAGTACTCCATCTTACTGTGACATTGACAAAACAATTAAGCCGCAAAAAGAGATGGAAGACTCTTGCATGAACGATTATGAATGCCTAAGTAATGATTGTTCAGACAGTAAATGTGTAAGTACTTACAGTCTTCTCCAGAAGATATGGGAATTTCTTAAGAACATTTTTAGTTTCAGGAGTTAGCAACATATCGAAAATAATAAGATGAGACAAAAATCTTTTAAATATGACAGAAACCCAAATTATGGGTAGTGATATTGTGAAAAAATATATTATTTTTGGTCTTTTAGCGATTTTTCTGGTTTTAGGGGTGTTCTATATCAAAGCTTCTCAATCCAAGACAGGAAAAGCTTCAGCAGTAGATGGGAACGACTATACCCTAGGGATAGGTGAAAGTGTTATTATAAATGGGAATAATATACAACTGCAAGATGTTGACAGTCAAGGTAATGTAAAACTTTATATCAACAGCATCCGTTACACAGTGAAAGATTATGGGGAATTTGCTGGGTTTGCAATCAGCATTGTTGATTATAATTATGATGATTCTAAAGTTGGAAGAAAAGTTACATTTCATATTTCTCCGTATAAGCCTGATGGGGCTTTAATGATTGGTGGGAGTACTGTGACCAAAGGAAAAACAATTATTATAGATGATGTATCTTCATCCGGGATCATAAAGATTCAAGTTGGGGGGAAAGCTTATGAGATCAGTGAATCTGGCGTCTATGATGGTGTTGATATTATATTAGATGATTTTTACTACACTTATAACCAAGAAGAAAGGTGGGTCAAATTAAGCTTTAGGGAAGATATTATTACTACGACCACCACCGAAAAAGTCGAGATCCAAAAAACAACAACTACTTCCTTCAAACCTCCAGAGCAGGATTATAACTTCTTTCAAATAATACTTAACTGGGTTTCCGGTCTATTTTCTCGTTGATTGTTTTCTGATGACATACAAATCTACATCAAAGCTGACAGCGGGTTTTTTGTGGAACTTAAACATGCAAGGGACTCGAAAACTGAATTTCTTTATACTATCCACTTTCCCGCCATACTTCTCAACATATCTTGTCAGGAACATCCTTGACTTTGAGTAGGACCGATGCAATGAATAAATAATACTACCGCACTCCAAAGCTTTCTCAAGGAATATTCTGTCTGCGTGTTCTTTCTGTATTCCAAAAGGCGGGTTCTGAATTACTGTATCTGCATGACCTTTGAACTCTTCTATATCTGAATGAACGAATTGTATTTTTCTCTTGATTTTTTGGGTAGAAAGTTCTTCTGCTGTTTCGATGTTTTCTTCGGCAACTTGAATTACTTTTTTATCAATGTCAATTCCGATTGCTTTTTTTGCACTCATTAGAGCACAACCTATTGCCAATCTTCCAGAACCGCAGCCAAGATCAAGAACAACCTTATCTCTAATATCCCCTGATAACAAGGCTTGATTGATTATTTCAGCTGCTAAATCTCCTGGTATTTCATATTGCTCTAAACTGGGATTAGGGGTAGGATTAGATTTAAGTTGGGAAAGTATTATCGCTAATTGTTTTTTAGACAAGATAGTATCACCTTAATTATATGTTTATATGATAGAAATTTCAATTAATATTTGATAAAAATGTCGAAAAAAATAGAAGTGAAACCGCACTTAAGGCATGTACCAGGGAAGAAAAAACGAGTTAAAGTTAAAACTCATTTTAGATTAGTAAAGAAAAAAACTCTTAAAAGAATATTTCATGATTAAGATGGCGCTTACCATTATTTTTGATACCAACATATATCTAGATTTCCTACTGATAGAAGATAAAAAAGATTCTAAAGAGTCCATCCCAAAATATTTGAAACAAAGCAATGATATTTACGACTTGATTCCAAAGAGAAAATTCAAAGTTATACACTCAATTTGGAATGAATTCGAATTGAGGGATCAAATATCAAAACTAAACTTGGAAAGAAAATTTATCATGCATGGTTTTTCCGTACCTGAATTTGGAAAAGCTAAAGAGATCATTGTATTGAATGAAAATGATAAAAATGCTATAGATGATGCTGCTCTCTCTTTATTGGAAATCTCAAAACATGAAGAGGTTGAATTAAATATGAATGAAATCCTCAAAATGGTTAGAAAAGGGTTGAGTTTTATGGATTCAATATTAGTTTTCCAAGCTGAGTACAATAAAAATTGCGATTACCTAGTTACACGAGACAATACTCTGAGAAAACAAGTTAATGAATTCAAATTTTCTGAAAAAGTCATTGGCGGAAAAACATTTTTATCAAAAATATAATTCATCATCAAACCTTGGGCAGATCATGTTAACCAAAACATCAAACTTAAGTCCTTCTAATTTCTCCTTTGTAACCCTGTCAAAAGCTAGTATCGTGACTTCTTTGCCTTTTTTCTCCAAACCCACTTTTAATTTTCTCGCTTCATCTATTCTATTTTGGCCTTTTTTCCATGAGACTAGTATCCCGACATTTTTCGCATCTTCCAATCGACTATTATGCCACGCCTTTTTCTTGAGGTATTTCATCTTCTCTTTTTCCATACCAATTACTTCATTCTTTTCTAAATCCAAGCTATAGACTGGTTTATCAGTTTTTACTGCAACGCCAAGCGGATGGAATTTTCCCGAGCCAACATAAAGGAATGTGTCAACTTTATCATCAATTTTCTCAGCAGCATAAGTGCAGCATCCCAAGATCTGGCCAGGATATTTCAAAACTTTCTCAACAAAAACTTCTTTCCCATTCTTTTCAAGGTATTTTTTTACTTTGTTCATCGCTTTAACATATTGTACGCTTGTAATCAATCCTATTTTCTTGAATGGTTTTAGTTTATCAAATTCTTTTTTCAGAGTAGGTATTGGGTCAACATCTATTTCATATTCCCAGTAGATGACCGGCATCTCGGATCTCATTCCAAAATCAGAGTGCCCTATATGAAGGATAGCATTGCAGCCTAATCTTTTCGCTTCTTGATCTCTCAAGTCACAAGACCCAAATGTTGGCTCTAGACATAAGATAACCTCAAAACCCTCTTTTTCAAGGCTCTTTGAGATATCAACTACCTTCAATTTTAGACCTTCTGGGTACTGAACAAATACTTTTTTCGCTTTTTTCTCTTTAAGCTCCTTAATCACGTTTTCCAGACTCATAACAAGAATTAAATCTTTCTATTTTTAAATACAAGACATGCAAGATATTTCTTGGAAAACTAGAAGAAAGGGCTACTGGCTGTTCA
>PFTQ01000008.1 GCA_002789635.1 Candidatus Aenigmarchaeota archaeon CG_4_9_14_3_um_filter_37_18
AATCAACCTTAAACCTTAGAATAGCACCAATTCCACCTAAGTTCTTGAATTGTTCGCCTTCACTGCTGTCAGAGGAGATGATTTGAATATTAGAGCTAAAAGCCCCTACTTCCTCGGGCAGAATTTCTATCAATTCCCTCTCTTCAAGAACATCCATTTTCGCCCCGCAATTAGGGCATTTGTGCTCCATTCCATGCTTCGTGTCCTTTTCAATTTCATTCCCGCATTGGCACTTAAGCTTTAGCCTGACCCAACTGTAGTCTTCTGAGATAAGCAGCATCTCGATTGCTCCCATGTTCATTGCTTTCTTAACTTCTTCCAGACCATACACAGACAAACCATCATCTTTCTGGAGATGACTGAAGAATTCTTCCATTAGTTTTCTCTCTTTGACTGCGGACGCTTCTTTGATCAGGTCTTCACCGCGCTGAATGATCTCCTGCAAGCCTTGAATGCCTGTATAACTGGTATCAACAACACCTAACTGTTTTTTCCTTAGCTGGTAATTCAAAAACTCACCGTCGCTGAACTTGTCTTTGAACGGGCCTGGTCCACCAATTATTACGCCTTTGAGGTCTTTTTCTTTTAGGAACATATCATCTGCGATTTCTGCGACTTTTTTCATGTGGTCGTTTTTGGCTTCTTCCCGGATTCTTAAATATCTCATTTGACTCCACCCACCTGCCGCCGTCTTCCCAGGGACCATGGAATTTATGTGCTTCTCTAAAGAGACTTTCTTTCCTTTCAGAAACCCAATATCTGCCCCCCCGCCATCTATGACAATCAACCCGTAAACCTCCTTCTCCCGAAGCATGTCCCTCAAGGGATCAAGGATAAAAGTCTGGTCGCACCAGTAGATCTTCTGGCTTAAAGGCAGCGGAGGCTCAACAGACCATATCTGCATGTCTGCCTGCCCTTCTTTCTCAGAAACATTTCCGCAAAAAACAATCAGTCCATTTTGAGGCGTTCTTCCAATGACTTTCAAGTGGTTCATTATCTTCTCGAGTGCATTAAGGACATTGTTTCTTGTTTGCCTGGACTTAACATTCTGGGTTAAGGCATACTCTGAACGAAGCATGTTCTGGATTTCAACAACATTGTAGCCCGCGGGTATATACAAGGATATGAGTTCAGTGTGCCTTCCCCTGATTTTCTCGAGAACTTTGAATAGCTTTTTCAACCTTACCTGGGATTCTTCGTTAAATACTATACACCTTAGACTAATTATGTTGCAAGAGAATTTAAATATTGTTCAAAGACTCGTCCCTACGGGACACGCCCTGGGTGGAAGCCTCTAGAATTAGAATGATTTTCACCCAACCGCTAACAAAACCCTATAAATAATTACATTAAAAAGACTATTAACAACAAGAAAAGCAACAAACAAAGGGCCAAACCCTCCTGTCGCAAACATGATGCCGGTGTTGACAATCTGGTAAGCAACTAAAGAAATCCCAAACCCATTCATCCCAAGAAAATACCCAAGAAGCACGGCTATCAGTTGAGCAGGAAACGAGAATAGAATGAACTGGCTTTTTGACGGATGCAGCAATGAGTGCTCGGCAAGAAGGACTGTGGCAACAACTATGCCAGGGATAATTCCGTAGTTTATTCCTGCGAGCCATGAAGCAAGGAAAAGAAAGTCTATTCCCAGAAACTTGATCAGTTTTTTTGTCAGTAGGTTTAGGGCGATATCTAGCCCAAGAAACAGCAGCATGAAGATTATGAAGTGCATGACAGTCATATAGAATAACAAGGATTAAAAATTTGATGAGTCACTTTCTAACGTAACTCAAAAACGAGTAGTCATCTTTATCATTCCTCTTAACAAGCTTCCATTTCTTAAAGTCAACCTCCGGGAAATAAACATCACCATCATAATCCTTATGGAGCTTGGTCAACTCTAATTTGTCAGCAACTTCCACCCCAAGTTTGTACACACTTGCCCCTCCACAAATAAACACCTTCCCCTTGCCTTTGCAATATTTTAATGCCTCTTCAAACGAGCTTTTAACAACAGCTCCAGGGACCTTGTAACTCTTATCGTAATTAAGGATAATATTTTCCCTGCCAGGCAACGGTTTGATTGGAAGTGACTCGTATGTTTTCGATCCCATGATACAGGGATGCCCTAAAGTCAGTTCTTTGAAATGCTGAAAGTCCTCTTTAATATGCCAAGGTATTTTCCCGCCTTTACCAATAACCCCATTCTTAGCAACAGCTGCAATAACAATTATTTCTGTCATGGCTACACCGCGATTTCAAATCTTATAGGAGGATGATGCTGGTAATTATCAACTACAGAATCAGTGTATTTCCAATCAAATATAGATGTGAATTCTTCAGTCTTGATTTTTGGCAGAGGAAACGGTTTTCTTTTCAACTGTTCTTTTAGACCGTCAACATGATTAACATAAATGTGAGTGTCTCCTAGGAAGCCGACTAGTTTGCCTTCTTTTAGACTGGTTTCTTTGGCAAGCAAATGCAACAGCAGACCGTAACTGGCTATATTGAAAGGCAGACCTAAAGCAGAGTCAACTGACCTTTGGTTCCAGATCAGATTGAGCTTGTCTTTTATTACTGTGACCTGAAAGCCGTAGTGGCAAGGCGGTAAAGCCATTCTTTTGATGTCTGTCGGATTCCATGCCATAACAATCATCCTTCTGTCTGTCGGGTCTTTCTTAAGCTTTTCAACAAGATTTTTGAGCTGGTCTATTCCTTCACCGATAGGTTTTTTATCATATGAGGCGTACTTGGCTCCAAAATTCCTCCACTGCCACCCGTAGATCGGACCTAAATCCCGTTCTTCCAACATTTTTTTCTTTGTTTTTAGATCATGACTGTAGGGCACTTTTTCAGGTGAGCACCATTCATCCCAGATGTGGTTGTTTCTTTCTTGAAGCCATTTTTTGTCGGTCAGGCCTTTGATAAAGAATTCAAGCTCGGATGCGACTAGCTTAAATGGAACAGTTTTTGTTGTGAGGAGAGGGAAGCCTTTGGACATGTCATGCTCGAACATTGAACCGGCAATAGCTATGGTATCAACACCAGTCCTGTTCTCTTTTCTGACGCCTTCTTTTAGGATTTTTTTTATGATGTCTAGGTAAGGCTTCATATGGATCATTCCTATTGTTAGTATTGATTTTAAGAAATAAATTGATTTTAATTATTAAAACTCTACTATTTAAAATTTGATTTCCATTAAAATTTCATGGTAGGCTATGCCGTAATGTCAAATCTTCTGGTTGTTGATACATACGAATCAGATGCAGATGATTTTTTAAGGTTTATTGCAGGTCAACATCCTGCTTTATCCTATGGAAAAATGACTCTATATCGAGGGAATATTGAAGGAGTGGTTATAGGCAAAACCTTGGCAGAAAGACCAGAAGGTTGGAGAAAAGTTGATATCCAATCTCAATAATACAACGGAAACTTCCCGCACAACTCACTAACCCTTTCCTTAAGATGCTGCTTGATCTTCTCGTCATTTCTGTTCTTAACAAACGCAGAGAATATCCTGCCTATTTCTTGCATTTCCAGCTCTTTCATGCCTCTAGTTGTAGTAGCAGGCGTCCCTAACCTAACCCCACTGGTCACCCACATTGGCTGGGGGTCAAATGGAATCACATTCTTATTAACGGTTATCCCTATTTCTTCAAATGCTGCTTGTGCTTCCTTTCCTGTCATCCCTTTGTCTCGTAAATCTACTAACATCAAATGATTATCAGTCCCTCCAGAAACTAGTCGGAATTCCTGTTCTACTAATTCTTGTGCTAATGCTTTTGCATTCTTAACGATTTGTTCTTGATATTTTTTGAAGGATGGTTTCATCGCTTCCTTAAATGCTACTGCTTTTGCAGCAATTGTATTCATCAGTGGACCGCCTTGTATTCCTGGGAAAATCGCTTTGTCGATCTTTTCAGCGTATTCTTTCTTACACATTATCACTCCACCCCTTGGTCCTCTTAAAGTTTTTTGAGTGGTTGTTGTTACAAAATCACAATGTGGGAAAGGCGAAGGATGAATTCCACCTACGATTAGACCAGCAATATGAGCAACATCTGCCAACAAGTAAGCGTTAACTTCGTCTGCTATTTCCCTGAATTCTTCAAAATCAATTGTTCTCGGATAAGCACTCGCCCCACAGACAATCATCTTAGGCTTAACTTCTTTTGCTATCCTCATGACTTCATCATAATCAATCACTTCCGTCTTAGGATCCACACCATAGAAGTGGACGTTGTAATGTTTACCAGAGAAGTTAACAGGACTACCATGAGTAAGATGACCGCCATGTGACAAATCCATTGAAAGGATTTTATCACCTACTTCTAGCATCGCGAAGTAAACTCCCATATTTGCCTGACTACCTGAGTGTGGTTGAACGTTTGCATGTTCTGCATGGAATAATTTCTTTACTCTTTCTCTCGCTAAATCCTCGACTTGATCGTAGAATTCACAACCACCATAGTAACGTTTACCCGGATAACCTTCGGCATACTTGTTCGTCATAACACTTGCTTGAGCTTGCATTACCGTTGGGGAGACAAAATTCTCTGAGGCGATTAATTCGATGGTATTTTCTTGACGAAGTATTTCATCCTTAAGGATTCTAGCAACTTCAGGATCTTCCTTCTCAACTTGCTCAAGAATTCTAAACCATTTCATGACTAATATTTTTCTTTGAATAATTTAAAAGGACTTGAATAATTGATAGAAAGAATGGTTACCGGTAACTAGTGGTAATCTCTCCCAAATTATCAGGAGAACATAAACCTATTTCAGCATTCATAATATACCAACGCGTAGCTAGAACACGAGAATTAGCACCGTAATAATCAAATTTATCATACACATTTCTTAAATGAACTCTCACTGTAGAAGGTTTTATACCTAATCTTCTAGCAATCTCTTTATTTGAAAGACCATGAGAAACATACTCGAGAACTTTTAATTCTCTTGGTGTAAGTTGTCTATTTAGGTATGAATTCATATACTTACAATTAAAAATCAAAGATTAATATGTTAAAATAACTAAAAACTCATTCTCAACCAATCAAAAACAATCTGTGACCATCCTTCCATCTTACCCCTGAATTTCTTCGCTTCAAGGAGTGTCATCATCTTTCCAGAAAGTTTATCCTTTTCTTTGATTTCTATCCTATCATTAGACCCTTCTGCCAGAAATACAACGCCAAAATGAACCCTTCCCACTGGGTCTTTGTCGTCATTGATGAATCCGATTATTTTCGTTTTGTAATCATAAGGGTATACCACTTCCTCTTCAAATTCCCTTTTCATTCCTTCCAATAGTATATTCTCGGAGTTGACGTCAATCGGGTTGATGTGGCCGCCTATTCCCAAAGAGTACTTTTCCCTGAGCCTTTCCTCCTCGCTTTGCGGAAGTCTCTTGTAGACGAAGTATTTGTCCTTGTGCTTGAATGCTATGTACGGTATTATTTGCTTCATTGACTCGTCTTGTTCAGCTGGGATAGGCTGTTTTGGAGATGTGGTTTTTCTTAGGATGAATTTGGAGTGTTTTTTGACTATGTTCTCGAAGTCGAGGTTTTTCCTTTTCTGGAACCCTTGAAATAGCCTTTCGTTTTTTTCTCCGAATAGAATTTTTCTTGGGACTACAAGTATCTGCTCTGTCATAAGAAAATAATTGGGAATCAAGATATTTGAGTGTGAAGAGGGAAAGATAAGGGTTAAAAAGTTTAGTTGTCATAAAAGGATTGATAAAAATGCCCCCATGATATCAAGTTAGAGTATTGCCTTATGGAAGTGCAAAATCTATTCCTATAACTGTACTTCAAGGGAAACAACCTGTTAATAGCAAAACAACTTTTTCCGCTTCTATTGATTTTGATGATGCCTCTTATCAGGCATATGGAGATACACCTCGAGAAGCAGCAGTAAATTTTTGTGAATGGCTTATATGTTTACGAAGAATACAATCCTACGAATTATTGGGTATAATCCAAACCGCATAGCAAAAGCAATAATTACTCCTAAATCCAAATAATTATTTATGCTGCATATGAGTAAAAAGAAGAAAATTCTTCTGCTGTTCCTGTTCCTACTTGGATGGTTCTTGTTCTTCATGACAAACTCATTAGTCGGCTATGTAATCAATTATGAGTTCCCTTTGCTAATAATACCATTAATGTATTTCATTTCTTCTGGCCTCTGCTGGATTCCTGTTATGCTAGTCCTAATCAGACCCAGGGTTATCCACAAAGAAGTCATAGTTGAGAAGGAGGTTAAAGGGAAATCTATAGTCATCGAGAAGCCCGTGATTGTTGAGAAGATTGTAGAGAAAGAGGTTTCTGTTGAGAAGCCTGTGGTTAAGACTCTTGACGACGACAGGATGAAAGATTATTTTATTGGCAGCAAGGAGACCAGCAAATATCATATGCATGGCTGCAAGTGGGTGGATGGGATTTATACGCAGCACAGGGAGTACTTCAAGACCCAGGAGAAGGCTAAGAATGCTGGGTTTAAGAAGTGTAAAAGCTGTTTGAAGCCGTAGTCTGGATTAAAGATTTAAATGTGATTCTACTTGAAATAATTATGGGAACAGGGAATAATAATGGTAAAATATACAAACCAGATGATATAATACCAGCTGACATTTTAGATGCAATAGTAGCACAAATAGGCCAAGGTGGAATCAAATATATGCAAAGGGAAAGGTTTGGAGGATATATGGTCCAACTAATAAAAGCAGAAAGAGGTTATGGTGTTAAATTTACTCCATACCTAACAAATGCCGTGCATCCTTGCTAAATCCTTCTCAAACACTTTAAGCTCGGCAGGAATCGCAACTTTGATCTGGTCTTTCATGCTTAACCCTTGGTCTTTCTTTGTCTTCCAAACCATGCTGTTAAACTCCATCAATTTTCCAGTCAACTTTTCCATCCCATTTTTCCATTTCAATTCGGGGTAAGATTCTTTGCATATGCTCTCCTTCGAATACAATTCCAACCAGATGTAATCAGCGACAAAAGGCGTTATCGGTGACAGTATCTTCAGAATGTTCTTCATGACCTCATGCAATGTGAACCACGCTGCTTTCTGCTCTTCCTTCCCAAATCCGCCTTCGCCATAAGCTCGGGTTTTAACCATCTCAACATAATGCGAAGCAAAAACATTCCAGACAAAATTCCTGATATCTTCGGCAATCATGCTGAACTCGTAGGCTTCATAGTTGGCTCTGCATCTCCCCACAAGCAAGTTGAGCTCGTCAAGAATCCACTTGTCCGCTTCTAACAATTCAACCTTCCCTTCGGCCTGCGGAAACATTGAGATAAGCCTAGCCACATTCCACAGTTTTGTCAGGAATTTTGAATTTCCTTCTATCCTCTCGAATGAGCATCTGATGTCGCCTTTTGTAATATTGCCTTCCAAGCAGGACCAAATCCTAAATGCCTCAGCACCATATTTTTCAAGGATTTCATGCGGATCTATGACATTGCCTAAGCTCTTGGACATTTTCGTTCCTTTCTCGTCAACGATATGCATGTGTATCCAGCAGTCTTTAAAAGGAGGAATGCCATACAAGTGGAAAGATTTGACCAAAGTGTAATACAGCCACGTTCTTACAATTTCTTTGCCTTGCGGCCTCATTGAGCAGGGCATATGCTTCTTGAAGAATTCTTTGTCCCACAAGTAGCCCATAACATAGGCGTTGGATGATGATGAGTCAAACCAGGTGTCAAAAGTTCTTGTCTCGCCTGTCCATTCTGTCGAGCCGCATTTCGGGCATTTCTTCTCAGGGCAGGGCTCAAGCCAGGGCTGATAGTATTTGCCTTTCTCTGGAACGTGAATATAATCGCATTTTTTACAATACCAAAGAGGAACTTCTGTTCCATAGTATCGCCTCCTCGACAAAACCCAGTCTATGCTCACAGAATTAATCCAGTCCAGGAGTATCTGCCGGCTTTCAGGGGCGAAGAACTTCATCTTATCGGATGTTTTTTTCAATTCATCAACATAATCGACTTGCTTAAGGTAGAATTCCTTTAATGCGACAAACTCAATTGGAGTCTTAGAGCGCCAGCATATAGGCGACCTTTGCTGAACAGTTTCCTGCTTTATTATCAACTCTTGTTTTTTGAGGTCTTCGATTATTTTATCCCGAGCTTCTTTAACTTTCATTCCCGCATAGCTGCCAGCAACATCAGTCATCTTTCCATAAATATCAATTGCATAACTAGATTCCAAGCCAAGCTCACGAAGAGTGCGAATATCTGTAAAGTCCCCGAATGAGCAGATCATGACCAAACCAGATCCAAACTCTATTTTAGCAGCAGGGTGTGGCATTATTTTGACTTCTTGGCCGAAAACAGGAACAATTGCGGTTTTGTTTTTCAGATGCTTATATCTTTGGTCTTCAGGGTTGTATAGTATGATTTTGCACGTGCACAGAAGCTCAGGCCTAGTTGTCGCGATGATTATGTCTTCAGCAGTTTCCTTGACTCGGAATTTGACGTGATTTAATGCAGTTGATCCATCCTTGTATTCAACCTCAGCATCAGCAATAGCAGTCCCGCAGACTGAGCAATAATTCGTTGGCTTCAAATCCTCGTATATCAGGCCTTTCTTCCATAAGTCGATGAAAGTTTCCTGGGTCAGTTTTCTGTACTCCGGATCATCAGTGTCATATCTGCCAGATAATTCGTATTTGACATCCCATTGGTTGCAGCTTAACCCTAACCGCTTGAAGGAATCTAAGGATGCGTCACCGGATTTCTCTATCATCTCCTTGCAGAGCTTGATGAATTCTTCTCTCGGGGTTTTGTGCATGTTTATTCCGTAAGTTTTCTCAGCCTGCACTTCAATAGGGAGGCCATTCTTGTCAAGGCCCATCGGAAACAGGACGTTATAACCGAGCATTCTTTTAGAGCGAGCCATGATATCCTGCCAAACATAGGTGTAAGCATGACCGACATGAATAGGGGTGTTAACGTAAGGCGGGGGAATATCTATCGCAAACAAAGGCTTCTTCGAGTTTTTGTCGAATTTAAACAGCCCTTCTCTTTGCCATTTATCCCATATCCCTTTCTCCAGGGACTTATCCCATCGATTTTGGGTGATTTTTGGTTTGAACTCCATAGATAATAGATTTGTAGGAGGAGATTTAAAGGTTTTTTTTAAGCATTGACTGGAATCAACAACCCTTGTTTCTCTAATTCTTTTTGGATAAAGAAATCTGAAATTTCTCCCTTTAATTTCACCAATTTCTGAACTAAAGGGTGCTCCTCATCCAAAGCGTAAAGTTTTGCCCTTGCTATTGTTCTGGTCTCTTTTACGATACCTAATTCTTCAAAAACAGGAAATATTCTATGCAAAGTTGTCCATGAAACGCCAGAATTTTCTGCTATATCTGTTAAGGTGTAATCGAATAAGCTTCTTTCTGCTAGTAAAAAATCCATCAGTTTTACCACAGGAGAGTTTCCAAAAACTTTCACAAATGCTGATTTTTCCATGCAATTTATTAGTATTTTGGTATATTTAAACTTAATTATTGGTATATAAGAACTAAAAAAATGGTATAATATTGTGATAAAATTAAGAGTCCTCTTTTTTAATTGTTTACATGGATAAAATAAAAACCCATATTCTCAGGAAATTGTATGATCACACTTACATCGGCAGAAGGCACTGCTCTGTCAGTGATATGAGGCAAGGTTTGCCTTCCCATGAACGGGATATGAAAGTTATTGAAAACTTAACTTCGCCACTTACCTCTAGTCAAATTCCCTAACTCAATTTGCCAAATGGATTTTACCACCGCAACTTTAGGCTATGATCCTCATATTTTTTCAAAAAATCCCCAAAAATCAGCAGAATTTCCTTTGAAATGTTAGACAAAACTGTGAATCTGAACGCTTTTTTTGGGTAAACCACAGTAAGTGTCAAATTATTCAGGAATTTTTTGAGTAGCTTTACATTTTTTACGACGGGGTTTTTGCTCAAAAGAAGTGTCAAATTTATCAGGAAATTTGTGAGGAAAGTTATCAAAATACAGCCTATTATCGCATTCTTCGACCAATGCCTTATCGGCCTTAATTCCAGGCCTTCCTTTAGATTCCTGATGAATTTCTCTGCTATATCCCTCTTCTTGTATAGCATAAGGATTTTTTCCGGTTCATTATCAACCGAGCTTTCAAGAATGAAGCAGCCTTCCAGCCCTGTGATGTACGGATTTTTCATTTTTCCAAGGGTCTTTTGGATGCCGCCTTTCAGCATCACATACCCCTCTCTTGTTATCAGAGAACCCAAAGGCTTTCCTTTCTTGACCTTTGAGAGTTTCTTCTCATTCTTTTCCAGTTCTTTCTCAAACTTTCTGTTTCTCTTAAGAATTTGCTCTTCCTCAAGCTTTCTTGAGAAGAAGATGTATTTTGTCTCTTTTTCCTCTCTCAATTTGATGCATTCATAATCCCTCTTGTTTATCGAAAAATGAACAGATTCACCGAGATCCCTTCTTTTCTTGAATATCTGGATGTATTTCTCGTATGGATTCTTGTGTTTTCCTTTGAACGTGAGATAATTGTAGCCGTTTTTCAATACCATTTCCTTGTTCTCTTTTGTGTTTCCCCCGCAGTCAAATATCAGCAAGCTATTCTTTTCAAGAACCTTTTTTGCCACGTTGAATGTGCATCTGAAATGCTTCTTGTCCTGCACATTTCCTCTCTGTATTGTCAATGCGGTGGGTATGGTATTGATCCCTGTCCCTATCCCAAATGTCACCTGCTTCTTTCCAGGTTTATGATCTCTCGAATAGCCTCGCATACCTATTTCTGATTTGTTTCCTTCAAAATAAGTTGAAGACCAATCCATCAACTGTTTGTTTGAAATGAGGCCATGTTTCTTTAAGAGAAGATGATATTTTTCCAAAATTACTGCGGAGTTTTCTCCAACTCTTTCGATGGTCCTGTATATCGATCTTTCTCCCGGGACATTCTTTGAGCCTAAATACCCAAATTCCTCTTTTGAGGTGACATTTAGGATTTGATTTATAGAGACGTTCCTGGAGATTTTGTTATTCATCAGCAGCTTAATATTTTCCTTGAATCCTCTTGCCTTTTCGCATATTTTTCCAAAAACAGAGTCAAAAAAATCAAATTCATCATCTATTTTATCTATTAGCACTATACTTCCTATTGGGAAGTTTACATTCATGAACTCCACCTCAATATGGAGGTTGTAAACTTCCCTTTTTATTCTTGATTATGTGGCGAAG
>PFTQ01000021.1 GCA_002789635.1 Candidatus Aenigmarchaeota archaeon CG_4_9_14_3_um_filter_37_18
TGAAGACAAAGGATACCAACTGCTATAATCTTATATTAGATGGCGGGCCGTTTAACCCATCGATAACCGAGGCTTATCTTACAGATGAGATTCTTATAGGGGAAAGCGGATGCAATAGGCTGGAAAACTCAATAGCCAAGGATGTGAATGGGAATCCAGTGGATTATTCCAGCAAATGCGGGAAAGATGACCAGTTAGGCTGGGAGGTTGGCGGGGATACAATTGGGATCGGCTGCATCAACCCTAATGATTATCAGGATGCATCTGCCCAAATATCAGAATTACAAATCTATCATCCTGGGTGTGATGATTTAAGCAAATCACAAAGTTCTGATTGTTATGCGGCTTATCATAGGTATTGCATTGACAAAGGTTATGATGGCGGTGTCCCCCAGGAAGTTAATTCCATAGACGGGATTCTGGTTTATTGTTTTAATTCAATGGACTATGGGGATGCTGATATATCAGATTTAAAGAGTCATAATTTCTGGTGTGATGATCTAGGAAAGACTCAGGCTGCTGAATGCTACTCGGCTTATCATAGGTATTGCATTGGCAAAGGCTATGATGGCGGCTTTCCTCAGGAGGTTCAGCTTAAAGTTGGCGTTTTTTGCTTCAATGACGGGAATTATCGCGATGTCCAGATATCAGAATTGAAGGGTTATCATCCTGGCTGTGATGGTTTAGAAAAGTCGCAGAGCCCTGATTGCTACGCGGCTTATCATAGGTATTGTATTGACAAAGGCTACAAACTTGGCGTCCCTCAGGAGAAAGGGCGGGATATTTATGACCAGAAACTAATTCTAATCAAATATGTTGACGCGGATAATCAGGTGGTTGTGAAGGGTTGATTGATTGGCTTCTCTTTCTTGACAAGATGAAGACTGCCAGGATTATTATAATTAAAGCAACTCCCATTCCAAGATATAGAAAAATGTTTGTTTTAGGCTTGGGTTTTTCTAGGCAGTCTGGATCTATCCCCTCAAGGCAGTCAGGATCGCAAAAACCATCTTTGTCTTTTATGCATACGCCATCCTTCGAACCCAAAGGACAATCTTTCGGGCAGCTGTAGAATGTCTCCATCTCATTGCAAAGCTTATTGCTGTTGCAGAGTTTGTCTGCTATATTGTATCTTAGTATTTCTTTGCCTTCATTTTTGACCACTAAATATTCGGCTTCGGGGAAATAATCTAGAGATATAGTTTTATGAATTGTATCAATCAACCTTGGAGGATCGCTTAAAATCATGAAAACTATTGGGAAATCTACTATTGTTAAAGTGTTTCCTTTTGAAATCAACTCCACTGAATATTTTCCAGGATTGGATTGTAATGGGTAGCCTAATTTAGCGGTAATATCATTGACTTCAACAGTATTATTTTTGTAGAATGTCAAATCTATCTCAAAAATTTTGTTCTGCGCATATGCAGGAATTATTAACAAAGCCATTGCAAGAAATACAATTGCTATTTTTTTCACATCATCACCTCAACATGAAAGTTTTGAATTTATATGAGCCTGCGCTCCATTACCTGGTAAATCACTATATCTTCTTTCTAAAGAACCACTATAACATTGATCTATTAAGTTTTGTGGATTACCAGGCCCCATTATTCCTCTGCAATATACTGCTGACCTTGAAGTGCAAATATTTCCAGCGCAAAGAGAAGTCATACAAGTATCTAGGCAATTATCACATGAAGAACATGATGGATGATCTGAACAACAAACTGGATAAGAATTTGGGCAGCCGCCGACATCTGAATTTTGCTGATCCCAAGCAGCATATAAATATTCATCACAAAGACCATAAGTATGGCCTAATTCATGCGCGGTTATTGTCTTATCGCCGTATTCTAGTATAACTGTTGTCTGAGGAATGTATGTGTATCCTGCGCACCCTGAATTACAAGATGCACCATCCCAACATTGTATATCATCATCAGTCAGCCCAACAATCCGGTCTTTATTTGGGTCATAAATTATTCCTTGGCTGTCAGCGCAATTTTTAATATCAGCAAGAACATCCCTATTATTTCCGGGACCTAAATTGCAGCCATTGTCAAATTGTCCTGTTATCTGGCAATTTTGGGCAATAATTTTCAGAACTTTTCCCCTGCAAGAATCTAGGGGCGTGTTTTCTATAAATGTGTTAAAGTGATCATCAACAGCATTATTCAAAACATCCTGGCCAGAATCCCAATTTACCGGAACAAATATTAATCTCATACTCGGCTGTTGTACTATTGTAGTAGTTGTAGTTCTTCTGGCTGTTGTTGTCGGGCTTGCAGTTGTCGTAGTTATTACCTCAACAGGCTCAATTCCCATCTTAACCTGATCACCGACCTTATATATTCTTATTCTATACTCATTGAATCCAAAATTACCGGCTATTCTATTTATCAGGGATGTGAGGCTTGTCTCTCTAACATCGCTCTTCAACTCAACGACGCAGCCGAGGGGCTGGCACTCTATGCTGCCCCTAAAATTAATGCAGAGATTTCTTCCAGAGGATATTTGATCGACAGTATGGTCTTCGCCGTCATCAGAAACATAAAGATTTCTAGCCAGCTCAGAGAAAGATGCTGTTTTTGTGACAGACTCCAACCCAAACCTATCGCAGAAGGAATTAAGGTCAGAAGCCAGCATATCAAAGGATTCCATAGTGCTTTGCCTGTGCCTCTCCACATTAACATCAAAGAATATTTTCAAGAAGAAGGCGAAAACAATGAATGATATCACTAATCCGCCCATAATCCATATCCAACTTGACAGCCCTTTCACAGCACCACTAATTTATTATAGGTTTCATATAATTAAACTATGATCAAAGGCCAGATGGCATTGGAGTATGTGATGAAGCTTACAATATTGCTTGTAGTCGTTGCTGTTGTAATAGGGATAATAATCAGGTTCTCGGATGATATAAAACTTTCTTTTAAAAAATTCTTTTGTATTTTCAGCCCAGATTCTTGTAGAAATAATTTGAAGTTCCCTCAGATAATCGAAAAATCTAGTTTTACTTCTGGTGAAATATCTACATACATAGAGAGCTGCTACTCTAGCATGGCTTCTCTCCCAGAAAGTGAACAAGAAGATACCACATGCTATCTTTTGAAAGCAAACAGAGACTTCAGCAGCATTTCACAGAGTGATATTTCATTATCAAGAGATCTTCAAGGTCTGGATAAAGTGGTATTCAAACCCCTCTGGAATAATGGGATAGTCATCACAATCAAGTACGAAGACGTCGGAAATAGAATTTTAGTGAGTGGTTAATTTGAAAGGCATAGCCTTCAGCACAATTATTTTTGCGGTAATAGCAATAGCTTCTGTAGTTATTTTTCTCGCGATAATGAATTCAATCATACCAAATTTCATGGGAAAATCTTTGTGCAAAGTTTACCAAGCAATCCTATCACTCCCGCTCCCGAAAGGTCTCAGGCCAAATATACCAGGATGCTCCTTGTTTCCAGGAATAGAAAGGATTTCATTAGCAGAAGAGCTAAGCAATGCAAACATCTTAACAGATTATCTAGCTAAATGCTGGGATAAGTCTCAGGAAGGGAGAGGCGGGCAGACATTCATCTGCTATGAAATATTTATGAAAAATGTCCCTGAAGCATTTGATGAAACATGGGTCACAAAATTAATAAGAAGCAGGGGGTTATGCAAAAAACTCCCCAACAGCCTGATTGAGCCTCCACCAGATACAGCTTTGCCTTACACACCTTTTGATTGTGGGAATGACAACAAATTGAACTGGAAGATAGGGATAATAGAAGGCCAAGACTTGACAGTTATTATAAAATACAATTCAACATCCAGCCAAATAGAAGTGATATGATGGAAATAGATATGATAGGTTCAGTTATTATAGGGATGGCTGTGCTAATAGTCTCCTTGCTAATCATCAAATTCATGGGATATGAGGTTCAGATAAACTTTATTAAAAAAATAAAAGAAGCTATTGACAGCCTATCCTCTCAGGTATTTGGAAGAAAATATTACAACATTTGCGAGAGCTATAATGAGAGCTATATTTCTTTCACTGATTTTCAAACACTGCTTAATTCATTCTATAAAAAGCAATGCGAAAACAGCAGAGTGACTATAATGCTGAGCTTTTCTTTAACAAGAGATGACATTAAAGAAATTTCTGAAGAGCTTGGGATAGCAAGTGGGGGAAAAATGATTATATATGGGCTGGCTGAGCCTCTCGGGGCTGGGGCTATAATAGTTGAAGGCAATTTCAGCAGCAAAGCCAGATTCCCATTTAAAGCGAATGATGTTATTCAAATATGGATTAACGGCACTCCTGAAAGGGATGTGCTTATCAATTTAACTGGCGTTGATTACAATGTAAATGACCAGACCTTCAAGCCAAGGCCAATCGAGTATGAGGGGATTTGCCCTATAACAAAGAACAAGAATAGAGGAGACGAGTGCATCTGTTCCGGGGAATGCAGGGCTGACCTAAGATGTGAAGAGACTGGCCACTGCTGTCCAAGAGGCAGAACATGGAACGGCAACAGCTGTGAATTTATACACCCGTTCAAAATTTTATTCATTAGATTGGATGATGGAAGTGGAAGTGTAGATGAAACTCAATTCAAAAGCATTGCGAAAAGCACAAAAGAACTCTGGACTGAATTGACCCCTCTAGAAAAATGCACCGGCACAGTAACTGAAATTACGCCAAGCAGCATATGCCAAATCCCTTCTCAAAATGATCTCTGCTCAGGCAGTGTGGATGACAGCGCTAAAGATAAAATATTCAGGGATACTATCTCCAATATATTTTCCTGCGCTAAAACTTTTGGTTATGAGAATGATTACACAAGGATTATAGGAGTGCTCAACAGAAATACTGTCTGCAGCGGGTCTATTGGCAGCATGGAAGGCTATACAGGAGGTTATAATTATCCGGTTGTTGTTGGGTTGAATAAACTGGAAGAGGTTGCAAGCCATGAAATGGGCCATACTTTTGACTTATGCGATGAAGGGTATGGAGGCGGCTACTGCACTAAAGACTCAGACGGGAAAACCTGCTTGAGCGGCTACTGCACTCCTGACGGAGGCATTGGCTGCGAGGCTGGAGATTATATTGGGGGAAGTTATGCATCGTCCTGCTGCCCGAACAGGCCTCAGAAGGATAGCATAATGTGCAAGAAATTGTCCGGGGATCCCTGCAAGTATGAATGCACTTATGCCGACAAATTTGCATCATACAGCTATGACCATCTCGAGAAAGAAATGTCAAAATACTGTGAGTAAAATGGAAACAAAGCAAATAGCAATCGGGTTTTTATTACTGTTAGTTATGCCTGTTTTTGCCAGGGCTGAGCCGGTTAAGCTGGAGACTGTTTATTCTATGTTCGCAGAAATATACAAGAATGACTATAGTGTTTTAAAAAACATAACATCAGGCGCAGGAACAATAAGCACTTTCCCAGTAGACCCAAAAGAATATTCAATTAAAGTTCTTGGCCCGAGGAATGAGATTCTGTTTAGCAGGGATATTGAGCCTTCATTCGAAGTTTTTCTTGAACCACTGGAAGTAATAGAATTAAACAGCACGATAATACATGCAAGGGTTCCATACTTTGATAATGCTGTCAGGATAAAAATATACCACCTCGGCAAAGCAATATTGGATGTTGACCTGTCGAAAGAAATCTGCGATAATAATTTCATGTGCGGGGACGGGGAAAACAGCTATAACTGCCCGAGCGACTGTGGGACTAAAAAAGGTTTTCCATGGGTCATGTATATAATAATCGTTCTTCTGCTTTTTGCCCTGATCATTCTATTTCTGAAGTTCCTAAGGAAATGATTTATTTCAGGTTGACTAATGTTTATAATATGAAAGGCTTTGAAGCAATTCCATCTTTCTTGTATATTATTGCTGCGCTAGTTGTAGGGGTGGTAATGCTTTTGATGATTGGGAAATATTCTCATGTTTTTATCCCCGAAGAAAAAAATATCACTATTGGCGGGAACGAAGAAAAAGCCGCTAAAAGCCTTGCAGGAATTATAGAAAAATGCTGGGAAGACCATAGGAGAGGATTGGATGATAAGTCTGATGTCTGCAAAGAAATAAATATTGAAGGCGGATTGAAGATAGATGAAAAAAGTTTGAATAAGTTTTTAGACTGCAGAAACCTGCCGAATACCGGCTGTTATGGGTTTGACTGCAGCGGATGCTCTTCTGATTATTTTGATGACACTGACAGGATAATTTGGATGGCTGAGCCTGATAATAAGCGGGTGAAAATTAATTATGACGGCAGCTCGAGAAAAATAGTCGTTGTTGGATATCCATGCGATGATATGTGTGTTTGCAAAAGAAATTGCATAGAAAAATATATTTTTGGAGCTTCTGGGCATGATGCTTGCATTGCTGATTGTGAGAGTTTGTTCGAATGTGGCTCTGCATGGGGAAGCTGCACAAAGACTGATTTGGATTTTGACAATTCAATTTGCAGAGCGTCGCTTGACTGCAATTTATGTTCTTTTGGAACGCCTTCGCTGACTAGCCATGCCTCTCTTGATTCTGATTGGTGCAAGTATTGTGCGTTAACATCTGAAAAAGGCTTTTGCAATGATGGGATAGATAATGATTGCGACGGGTTGATTGATTCAAAATCTAAAAATCCTGTTAATCCTGATGATGGATATAATGACTGTGGGGGGCCTGCATTTTTACATGGAGATATGTGGCCTTGGTGGCATAATTTTAGGGTGCAATGTGATCCTGAATACAAAGCACTTTGGTTGTGTGAAAAGAAGAATTCATTAGGGCTTGAAATTAATTCCTGCGATGCTCAAAGAACACAAGCGAATAACTGTGATCTTTCTGGGGCTCCTAATTGGGGAGTTTGCTGCCCGGACAGAGTCTCATGTCAAAGCCACAGGGGTGATGATATTTGTGATGCAACTTCATTTGATTATGATTCTCTTTTTAATCAATACTATGGCTGGCAGTGGGGAGCTCATACAGACTGGCACAGGAGAAATATACTTGAAATAAGGCAAGATGGCAACGTTATAGCTAGATTCACAGAAGCATCTGATCAACCATATCAAGGAACAGGAAAAGGGTATATAATGAAAATAAACGATCTCAATAATCCTTTTGGTGCATTTGGGTGCATTGAAATACCAACAGGGGTAGTTTTAGAAGTTTACGCAGAATGGATGAATCCAACTTTTCCCCATACCTGCCCAGGAGCGGCTGGTTTAGGCTGTTCGAAAACAACAACATTCATCGCTGAATCAGGAAAACATTATATCTGGGAATATACTGGCCAGATAAGAGAGCTGCCAAATGATGATATTCCCCCTGAAATCAAACAAAGATTGAATAATGCAGGCATCCCATTACAAAGTTGTTATGACTCTTAATCAATATATTGGCTCAAATCATATTATTAATAGATATCATGAAAGGCCTTGCTAATTGGATTATGATTGTCGGAAGTGTAATAATAGGGTTAGTCTTATTCTCGATCGGGGCAAGCCTATTCATAAGCCAAATAAGAGCCGTGCAGAGGCAGGGTGTGCTTGAGC
>PFTQ01000013.1 GCA_002789635.1 Candidatus Aenigmarchaeota archaeon CG_4_9_14_3_um_filter_37_18
TGAAGAAAAAATGATGAAGGTGAATTGCAGCTTCTGCGGAAAGGGGATGGAATGTCCAGAAGGGATGATAAAAAAATTCGAGAAGCACATATGCTTCGATTGCGTGCAAAATCCTGCCACAGAATTTCCTGAAGACATGACAAAGGTTCACGTTGATATCCCGAGCGATGAAATTGAGGCGATACCTGAAATAATAACTGCTAACATCTCAGACAAATTATTCCCTGAAATATGGAAGGAAAGAAAAAACGGGCTGAAGCAAATGCCGCCGGAGGATATGGCAAGAGAAATGTTTGAGGAGGGGGTTTTCAGCGGGATATCAGGTTTTTTCTACGCTATGATGAAGGAGAGAAAAAGAGAATTGTCTAAAAAAGATGGGATGTAGGTTAAGCAACATCTTTGGGTTCTACTCTTTTTATCTCTTTAACACCGTCAAAGTCCTTATCAAATGAAACTAAAGTGTCAATATTCTAAAGTTTTTTCAGCCCAGATTTTCTTTATTTCATCTTCTAACTCAACAGAATTCTTTTTTGATTTAGTTAAGATGCCTTTCAATTAGTCCACCTCTTCAGCCCATATTTTCACTGCTTCATGCTGTAATTCTACTGAGGTCATTTTTCCTTTTAAATGAGACAACATACCCTTTATCAATTTTGCTGGATCACCTTCTTTCCCCCTTAATTTTGTCTTCGTTGCCATAGCCATATATGGTGAGATTTTTCGTATAAGTATTTCTATCTTCTACAAAATAGCAAAATTTTTCCCACCTAAATATATTTATACTAGTTTTACTATTACTAGGTAACAAGGTGTTAAAGATGAGAGAGGAACGTTTTCACAAAAGGTGAATTAGTTCACTGTCAAGAATCCCGCTGCTTCTAAAATTGATTCTAAAGGCCGAATAAGCATTCCAATCAGCCTTCGCGCTAAGCTTGGCTGGGTTGAAGGGACTGAAGTTTCTGTTGTTCTTTGCGGCAATAAGTTAGCCGTTTCTGCGGATGGCCAGAGTGGTGTAGAGGTTAGCATAGGAGCCTGTGGAGCTTCTGGGTCTGGTTCAAGTCCGGGCTCTGGCCCTAAAGGGAGTGATAAGGATGAGTGATAGACCTAGGATATTGTTACCAAAACTAGGAAAGAGCCTTGACTCTATAACCAAGTCTGTTTTTGGCGGGCTAGGAATTACTCCAAATGGAAGAGGTTATCTAGTAGAAGCAGATGATGCAAGATTTGTTCTTGGCAGGCCTAGTGACACAGTTAGCATGATTCGTGGCGATAGAATAGATGGTGGAGTTTATCCTGGAGAATATGAAGAGATCATTCCAAATCTTTCTTTTGGAGTGGCTAGGCTTAATTCGCCTGTAGGAAGAATTGTTCTAGCATGCGGGGATTATGTGGCAGATAACCCAGACCGTTATAGACCACGACCTGATAGGGGATTTGTAACAGTTGGCTGCCCAGAGAAGTATTATGATTCCGAATACGGGGTTTTAGCTGCAAGGTGGATAGATGAATCTGAATTTTTTGGTGATGATTGCAGATATACAATTCTAGAACCCTATGATGGATCTATAGAAGTTCTGCCTAAACTAACTCGATACTGTCCAAACCCGATAAATTTTATTGTTGACTATTCGGACACAGGAGAAACGCTTAGAGCTAATGATTGTGAAGTTCTAGAAACCCTAAAAGTAGTAAGACCTTTGTTTGTTTACGATCCAGCCAGAGTATCGACGAGTTTTGTTAGAGATTTGTTTGGGAATTTGTTAGGAAGTGGGAAAAATGAATGAAAATTTGATTAAAAAATATGGTTTAGGAAAAGTTGCTCTTACTGGTTTAGCAGAGTTTCTTTGGCCTACTGAGGGTGAGTATAGACCAGTTGCGCCAAGTGGAAATTGGTTGTACTTTGGCCCTCCTTTGAAGGAAAGAATTGAAAAAAGACTTGAGAAAGGGGATAAAAATGGTTAGAAGCACTCTTAGAAGATTGAAAGATGAAAAAGAACTATTGATAAGATATGCGAATTTACTGGGAATTGAAGGTGATTCCTGGGAATCGATAGCTCCTTATTTGGTTATGAGCCAAGATGCAATATCAGAAAGGTCAGATGGTTCAAATGTTTTTGTTGTTCCAGAGGTTTGCCTTAGAACTGACGCATCCGCAGAGAAATCAAGACGGCTCGCATTAGCGTTGCTTCAACCAGGAACTAGATATGCAAGCGACAGAGTTTTCTTTGCCCCAGATTTTACTAGTCTTGTTGAGAATTGGCAATCGACTAACACAAATGGAACGCCTGTAATAACAAAAGGTGTAAGCTATCCTTCTTCACTTCAAAGAGGAAAGTCGCAAGGAATAATAGGGGCAGATAATGTCTGGCTTTTAGACCTTTTTACTGGTGGGTGTGAATATTGCAGGCAAATGGGAGACCCTAACGCATACAGAATTGTGGATACAACTATTTATGAGGGATGGAATAGGTTTTCTGATGAACAAATGAGAAGAATATTGATTGATCTGCCTAGTAGTAATCCGGGGGGAGCAATAGTAGAGAGATTCCTTGATACGGTGAGAAGGCCTGAGTTTGAATATTTGCTTGAAAATACTAGAAGAAGGGGGGCATATTTACAAGCGATTGCAAATGTCCTAGGTCTGCCAGAAGTCGTTAAAATGGAAGATGTTATTGCATCTAAACAATTCCAACAAGCTTTGACTCAGGTTGCAGAAGCGATTGATCCAACTGAAGCATTTTCATTTGAAGGCGGAACAAATGCCAGGGACTTTACCCCTTTTGTTTACGCTGAAGAGTTAGCATTAAGAGATTTGATTGGGGCAGCATCTTGCACAGGGCCTGTTAGAGAGGATCTGCCATTAAATGTTGGTGTATTGAAATTATACAGAAAAACTGGACAAAACCCGACTCCAATTACTTGGTACACGAGACCAGGAGAATTCCCTCAATTGAATTTTAGCGATGGTAAATCAAAAGTAAGAGAAGTGATATCGTCTTCTCAAAACGAATATTTGCCTGCTTTTCTCCAAGAAAATCTCGTGCGAGGGAGCAGGATGGAAGCAAGAACAGAATTATATACTGTATCACAATTAACATCTTCTTTGCACGAATTAATGAGGCAAGTTCAGAAAACTTATCAGCAACTTAGATGATCAAAATGAAAAAGAAAACAATAGGCATAATTGGCGGTTTAGGTCCTGAAGGAACTGCTGATCTATACATGAAAATAATAAAGTACTACCAAAACAACTTTGGAGCAAAGTATGACAGTGATTTCCCGCGCATCATAATCTACAGTGCTCCGATACCAGACGTAGTCGAGAGTTTAGAGAATGAAAAGATCACATTAAGCATGCTTTCTGAAGCAGCAAAGACTCTGGAAGATGATGGATGCAATTTCTTAGTAATAGCCTGCAATACAGTGCAATTCCTCCTAGAAGACATCAGAAAATCAGTGAAAATACCGATAATAGGAATAGCGGAAGTTAACGCAAAGTATGTAAAAAGCCATGGCTGCAAAAAAGTTGGAATTATAGGAACGGAAGTGGCTGTATTCAGAAAGAAAGTTTATGACAAAGATTTTGAAAAAATTGGAGCAGAATTAATAAAGCCAATTCCAGAAGATCAGGAAGAAGTAACTCAAGCAATAATGGCGCAGTTAGCAGGGCGAGCAGCAAAAAAGGATAAGCAAAAACTAATAGAAGCCATCGGTAATTTGAAAAAACAAGGTTCAGAAGCAATTCTTATAGCGTGCACAGATCTGCCGCCAGTGATAAAACAACAAGATGTTGATATTCCTTTGGTCGATTGTACACAAGTTTACGCAGATGAAGCAGCTAGATTATCAAGCAGAAATTAGCCCAGTGTCGCCTAGGGACGAGTCCTAGAGCAAAACTGGAGAACATATTGATGGATAATTATGCGAACGAGATTATAAGCTTTACTTCATTGTTCGGGCTATCACCAATATTGCTATAATTATGAGAGCTAAACCGATTATCGGATCTATCGTTATTTTATCTATCAATACTATCTCCTATGCTTAACAATTGGTTTTTGAGAGATTTAAAATAATTCTGAAAAATCAATGTCAGACCGAAAAATCCCAAAATACCATAAGATAATGAAAATACAATCATGTTCAAACGATTAGCAGTTTGTATTTGGCTTGTTGCGTATGCTATTGCAAAGCCAGTAGAAATGGTGAAAATGGTTGTAGTTAATATTTGGTATTTTGTTATAAATTCCTGATGCTTTTGCGAAAAAAATTCTATAATGAAACTCTTATCTATTTTTGAAAGGAAAAATTCTTTTTTCATTGAATAATACTTATCTTGAAGAAATTTATGGCTTACTGATAGATTTGTTTTTTTATTAAAAGGGTAATAGCAAAAAAAGTAAAAACCCAGATGCAGAATCTTTTTATATGTTAACCTCCCTTAATATTGTTATATAGTCCCTACCATTGCTTCGGCAGGGGTAGGATTTTATGATCATTCTTAAATTCTGAAAACTTATAATTTATATGAAAAATAAAGAAAGAGTGGTTATATTCATAGATGGGAGCAATTTCTATCATAGTCTCAAAGAAACTTTTGACTTACACAACAACCAAATAAACTTTAAGGAATTGATAGAAAAACTGAAAGGAAACAAACTTCTTGTATCTGTTTATTATTATAACGCTTCTCTGGACAGAGGATACAACGAAGAAGTCTATTGGAAACAACAGAAATTCTTTTCAGAACTGAAGAAAATACCTGGATTTAATGTAATTTTATGTAACATGAGAAAAATAATAAAAGGTAAAAAGAAACCGGAATTTACCGTAAAAGGCGATGACATTTGCTTGGCGACTGATATGATTTCACTTGCTTATGAAAATGTATATGATATCGCAATCCTAGTCAGTGGGGATGGAGATTTTGTACCAGCAATAAAAAAGATCCAAAAATTAGGTAAAAAAGTTGAAAATATCTATTTCAAAATCAGTAGATCTAGTTTTTTGAAAAATGTATGCGATTCTTCACTATGTTTGGATGATTTCATCTCTGATTTTTTGAAGGGAAAAAATAGCCCAGTGTCGCCTAGGGACAAGCCCTAGAACAAGACTGGGGAACATATTAATTTATATTATGCTTGTTATACTTATAAACCTTTCATCAACTTTTTGGCCACATCTTTTTCCCACTTTCAATTATTTAACCGTGAAAAATAACTACAAAAAAGATGGTTATGAGAAGAAATGGTGAATTAGTTCACAACTTATTCTGGTAGTCTGGCTTCTCAAAATAATCAATCTTCTTTTAAATCTAAAACCAATAATAATATAACAGAGGTTGACACTGATGGCTGAAATGAAAGCGAGGCTGGAATCCGCGCAACACATATTATGGCGTATCTTGACTTATGATTATAAGGCGAAGCAGACTGGAATGCAATTCTATGAGAATAAAATAAGGTTAGATGTAAAGTGTTCTCGAGACATGACTAGAGTCCCGAAGGAGGAATTTGAAGAAAGGGTAAATGCTGTGATCAGAAGGAGCCTGCCAGTCGTCAAGAAATTCTACAAGAGAAGCGAAGTTCCAAAAGGAATTGACATAAGCAAGGTTCCAGAAAACGTTAAAGAAATCAGGATAGTTTCTATCGGAGACTTTGATACTCAGCCTTGTGGAAACCCGCATGTGGATAATACAAGTGAGATTGGCGAATACAAGTTGCTCGAAATAAAAAGAGTCGGCAAAGATACGTATAGGTTTGTAGGTGCTGTGATAAAGGAGGGGGAATCATTAGAAGGGGAGATAACCGGGAAAAAGCTATCGCAGAAAGAGAGGCTTCAGCCACCAAAAGGAACTCGTGACTTCCTGCCAGAGGAAATGATACTCAGAGAAAGAGTCTTCGATACTGTTAAGAAGGTATTCCAAAGATACGGCTACGATCCATTCAAAACCCCAGCTTTCGAAAATTTTGAATTGTTCACGATGAAAGAGTCGATTGGAACAGGAGAACAGGATAAGCTCTACATGTTCGAAGACAAGTCTAACCGCAAGCTGGCTTTAAGATTTGATCAAACTGTCCCTTTAGCGAGAGTAGTGTCAATCAACCCACAATTACCTAAACCCTTCAAAAGATTTGAGATCTCACGAGTATGGAGGTACGAAGAAATCAAGAGAGGACGATACAGAGAATTCTGGCAATGTGATGTTGATATTGTCGGCACGAAAGACATGCTGGCAGACGCTGAAATAATCGACTGCGCAATGGCTGTGGTAGAAGAACTAGGTTTTAAAGACTGCTTCATGAGAATAAACAACCGCAATCTTCTGTCAGGAATGATGCAATTCGCAGGCATACCAAAAGACAAAGTCCAGGATGCTTTCCGGGCGATAGACAAACTTGACAAAGTAGGAATAGAAGGCGTTGAAAAGGAACTGGAAAGCAGGGGAATAAAAGGAAAACAAAAAGAAAAACTTCTCAAGATTATAGGCATAAAATTCGGTCCGAAGAAAGCTCTAGCAAAGGCAAAAGATCTTATCGGTAGCAACAAAGAAGGATCAGAAGGGATAAGAGAATTGGAAGATCTGCTGGATAACTTGGAAGCCATTGGAAGAATGAACATTGTCGTCGACTTAAGCATGGTCCGGGGTCTTGACTATTATACATCAACCATATTCGAGATTATGAGCAAAGACCAGAAGATAGGCAGCTTAGCCGGCGGAGGAAGATATGACAAGATGATCGGAGCATTCGCAGGATCAAAAGAAGAAATCCCAGCGGTAGGAATAGCTTTAGGAATAGAAAGAATAATCGAACTCCTGAAGGAAAGAGATGGGGCAAGGAACAAAAGTGTGACAAAAGTTTTTGTGATCAGGGTTAATGATGATGTGAAAAAAGACTGCCTTAAAGTTGTTCAGAAGCTTCGGCAAGCGGGTATCAATACTCAAGTCGACCTGATGGGAAGAAACCTTCGAAGCCAGCTGGATTACGCTAATTCATTGGGAATACCTTATGTAGTTGTGGTCGGAAAAGAAGAAGTCAAATCGAGAAAATACAAGCTAAAAGACATGGCTACAGGAGAAGAAAAACAAATAACCCTAGAAGAAATCATCAGCAGAATTGCTTAACATGTCTTCACTTGAAGCGAGCATTATCGCAGACTCGAGTATCATTCCACAGTTAGCGCAAATGATGCCTTCTGAGCTGTAGCTGACTTTTCTTGATCCACAGTCAGGGCAATGATTCATATTTACTACCTAATTGTGGTTATGAATGGTTAAGGATATAAAGATTTCCAAGATCAAAAAGATTGAATATTTAGAATTAGGATTTATTTGTGGGAGGAGCAGGAGATGTTCCGCATGTATATATTAAACATGTTGCTTAATTAAGCCAACGTAATCCCAATATTCATC
>PFTQ01000020.1 GCA_002789635.1 Candidatus Aenigmarchaeota archaeon CG_4_9_14_3_um_filter_37_18
CATATGGCAATTCATCTACGCTGCCTTTATCAAATTTAATCTCAAGACCTTTACAGTACTCTTCTGCAATATCTAGCATTTTTTTACTGATCTCTATCCCAGTGACTTTTGCACCATTCTGTGCGAGGATCTTAGAAGAAATGCCAGTTCCACAGCCAGCATCCAATATCTCCTTCCCACTCACATTTCCAAGTAATGAAAATGACAAAGGCATTTCCATAAGCTCATTGAAGTGTTTTTCTTTTGTTCTCTTCTCATGAAATATTTCTGCCAACTTATCATAAAGATTTTCTGTTTCTTCTTTGAGACTCATATCATCCACATTACTTATTTTGGGTAGATTCTTTAAATATCAAGATGAAAATTTTTATTGTTTAATTCCATCAGGAAATTATCTGATATTCCAATAATTCGCTCGCTTTATACTCGGGCTTCGCCCTCGTTAAATGCTCGCTCATTTATTGACATCTACCTTCATTTCCCCTCATTCCATACCAAAAGTATATTTAGGGCTCCTTTCGATAGTATGTTTTGAGCAGGTAACCTATTACTCTAAGTAATAAATTCGTGGTAGAATGGAGTGTCAATTTGTAAAAACCGATGGAGAACATTGCAAAGCGAAAGCTCTGGATGATGACAAGTTCTGCTTCTTCCACAGCAAAAACGAAGAAGTAATGGAATCCAGAAAAGAAGCAGCATCAAAAGGCGGGAGAAGTAATAAGAAAGTAGAATGCACACAAGGTCCTATCAAGATCAATAGCACCTCGGAAATTATAGACCTGTACGAAAAAACTGTTAATGATTTGAGGGCAGGCAAAATAGACATAAGGAGAGCTAACTCAATAGCATACATCTGCAACTCCATGCTCAAGGCATTTGAGCAAAGGGATGTCCTAGCAAAGCTCCAAACGCTGGAGACTGTGCTGAATGTTAAAGGCGGTTAAATGAATAAGCTGGAATACAGAATAGACAAGCTATTCAGAAGTTTGAATATTGACCAAAGAAAGACTATGTTTGATTACCTTGCATTCCAATCCAAGACAGCTTCTGACAAGGATAAAGAGCTGATAGCCCAAAAGATAAATCAGTTGCTGCATTCAACTTCAAGCGATCAGCTGTGGCTTTTCAATCATTTCATGTTTGATAAATTCAAGAAGATACTCGAAGAGGATATAAAAACAAATCATCCCATAAGAAAAGCACTGGTTCTCGAGAATCTCAGATTAAGGTTGTTCCTGGATATCCACAGGCACCATGGGCTTTACAAGGACTGCTTGCTGGCGGCAATTAGAATATCGCATGACCTCTCAAAAGAGGAATGGGATGGGTTCGTGAAGTTTATCGGCGAGGCATTCAAGGAGATTAACAAAGGGAAGAGTGAGGAAGAATCGGCAATAGATCCCATAAGGCTGCATATGCTGATGGAGAAGCTTTCATCGAAGAACCAGAAGAAAATAGAGAAGCTTAAGAACAATGGCTTGAAACCCAAATGCTTGGAGCTGCTGCACAGGCAGGACTGGATAGAAAGTGCAGGCATGGATAGTTTCATCAGGCTGGTTGTGCTATTGGATCAGTATCTTGTTTTAGAATTAGGGAGAGATAGGTTGTTCCAGTTCGACATAATATCTGAATTTGAATCTTTGGCTGAGGGCGAGAAAGGAATCAGAAGCCTCATAGCTGATTACCTCAAAGCTCTTGACTGTGATGAGGGGATGGTTAGGATTGCTGCTGAGGATTGCTTCCCGTTCTCAGCTACTATTGAAGTATTGGATAAGTTTTCTGGGGAGATGAATGGTCAGCTGGGCGATATGCTGAATAGTATTCCGGAGTTAGAAGAGGTTAAGAAGCAGATGATTTTGAAAACCAATAAAGATCCCATTTAATTCCGTGAAAATATTTAGATCCACTTTCTGTAAGGAAATAAATGTGTTTTTTAGCTCCTTGCCTAACCTTAGTCCCATCTTTCTTTTTAAAACTGAGTTGCTCAATTCTTTTCTTAGGTTGTTTTCTATATTTTTTTATTTTGTGTTTATCAACAAGACCTATCTTCTTAAGTGAATATAATATTTCTTTGATTGCTGTGATAGAAATATCAATTCCATTTTCATCCATTTCATTTTTTATTAATCCACATATTTCTCCAAGACCCTTTGGCTTAACTATTTCTTTGTCATATTTTCCCTGTGAGAACCTATTTTCATATAGCACTTTAAGTGTCAATAATCGTTGAATTTTTGCCCCATAAATATTACAGTATTCTATGTCATTTTGTACTTGCCCTAGCAACAGACTAATTTTATCCAGTTCTTCTTTACAACCAATAAGCACTTCGAAAATTTTTCCATTAATGCCTTTAAAATTAAAATCCGGTAGATTGAAACTAAATTGAAATGATATTGAATCCAAATTTTGTTTGTCATTCGTGAGTAGAATATAATAACTTCTAATATTATTGAAGTAGCGGTTCAACTCTTTATAGCATAGAATTAATTCATAGGGTTTTTTAATCCTTCTTTTTTCATAAGTGAGATAGAGTTCCCCAATAATTCTGTCTATTCTCTCAATTATTTTTCCTACAAAGTCTAACTTATCCCCCACTAATTTCATTGTATCTATATAAAGATCTTTTCTTATTTTCTGAGTTTCGTTAATTATTTCTTGGGATAGGGTAGGTAGTTCTATATTCTTGCCATCTATTAAGGGTAATATCTCACCTTTCCGTCCTGATCTAGGCATATGGAAGTTTTTAGATTCTCCTTTATTCAAAATCTCACCTCTTGAATTTTGTCACAAAAAACAAAGAAAAACTGATTAAATCTATCCTTCAGTCGATACACCAATAATAGAAGTAGAAGAAGAAATAGATTTGCATTTTTCTTCTTCGGAGGTTATACGATGGAAGTAAAATTTACTCAAACAGATGCAAGAATTGTAAAAGCTTGCAAGATGCCTAAAAGACCAATAGAATTGGTGGAACAGTTCAAATTTGGAATGAGTTACAGTTATCTCAACCAGAGACTCTCTTTCTTAGCAGCAGTCGGGGTTTTAGAAAAATGTAATTCAGAAGGGCGAGAAAAAAATGCGACTTGGTACAGCGTGGTTGATAGAAAGTATCTTGAAGAAGCTGAGAGAATTTTGGGTGAAGGTGGAGACAATGTTAAAAGTTAAATTGGAATGTAATAATGTACCATCTTATAAAGTTGCTGATTGTTTAGCTAGATTCTCCAAAAAATTCCCTCTTGCATACAAAATCGAATCTGAAGGAACAAAGGTTGCGGTGGAATTTAGAATTACATCAATGTCACTTTTGAATGAGCTTAAAAGGCGTCTAACACATCTAAAGGGTGCTAACTTTGAATACCTTAAAATAGAGAAGGTGCTGAATGATGAAGAATCAAGAAGATGAACAAATTAAATTTATGCCCGCCTCTTGGGTCATACTTCATGAATTGTGGTTAAAAGAAAAAGAAAAAAGTGGTTTCAATGCTGAAAATAACTCTGGAGCTAGAAGCTAATAGATTACAAAAGATTGAACAAAAGTTTTTAGAGGAATTGTTTATTAGATTCAATAAACATTTTTCTAATTCCAGATTAGTTGGGCTAAACCAAGAAAAGATTATTAAATTCCCAATAATTTGGTCATGGTTCAAGAATTGGAGATTCTCGAAAAAAGAAGCAAAATATATCATCCAAAGATGGGACGAACTAGGTTTCTGCATCAGAATACCTTACGTTGGGGTTAAGATAAACGATGATGGTGAAGTTTATGGTTAAGATTAAAGAAAATCAACTTCTAGTATTTTTCATCAAAGATGTCAAAGAAAAAATAATAGGTAGTGATGGGGCAGAATATGGCCCATTCAAAGTTGGTGATATAGCAAAATTGCCAAGAAGTAATGCAGCTCTCTTTGTTGAAAAATGTTATTGCAGGATAATAACAAAAAAGAACATCCATAAATTAGAATCAATAAAACCAATGAGCATAAAAGAACTCCAGGAAATACTTGAGACGACTGTAAAACATGATGACATAAACAAGGTTCTAACATTTTTTTGCATGCTTACAGCCTATACCGAAGATTCACAATTCAATTTAAGTTTTAGAGCTCCCAGCAGCACTGGAAAGAGCTACATACCTTTGGAGATAATGTCATTGTTCCCAAAAGAGGATGTCATTTTAATTGCCTATTCAAGTCCAACCTCATTCTATCACGACAGCGGTGAATGGGACAAAGAAAAGAAATGCATCATAATAAATTTAGAACGAAAAATAATCATTTTCCTAGACCAACCACACGACCAATTGCTTATGAGACTAAGGCCCTTATTGAGTCATGACCAAAAAGAGCTTCTATACAAGATTACAGATAAAAAAGAAAGGAAAGGTTTGCGGACAAAAAATGTTCTAATCAGGGGATTCCCGTCGGTGATATTCTGCACAGGTTCTTTAAAGGCAGATGAGCAAGAAGTGACAAGAAATATTTTACTAAGTCCAGAGACTACACAAGAAAAGATTCGTGAATCATTATATCTGAAGGCCTTAAGAGAAGGTGATCCCTATAAATTTCAAGAAAAACTGAAGAACTCAAAAAGGGATTTGCTGGCTCAACGAATTGTTGAAATCAAAAAAACTGCTATTTCTAAAATATTGGTTGATTCCGATTATGTTTATGGAAAATTCGTTAAAAAATATCCTAAACTGAAACCTAAACATATGAGGGACTTGGGAAGGATATTTTCCATAATCAAGGGAATCGCATCATTCAACTTTTGGTCTCATGAAAGAGATGAAAACAACAATATAACAGCAACAAAAGAGGATATCGATGAAGCATTTAGGATATGGGATGAACTTGGTGAAAGTCAAGACTTGGGTATCCCTCCATATATCTACAGACTATTCAAAGAAGTTATAGAGCCAATCGTGAAAGATGGGGCTAGTCGTAGGGACATCTCCCAAAAGCATTATGAAGTTTATGGAAGACCTATTCAAGATTGGCTTCTAAGACAACAAATATTGCCTGCTTTGGAATCTGCTGGACTCATTTATCAGGAACCAGATCCTTCAGATAAGAGAAAGATGTTGATATATGTGACTACCCCACCCCTCAACTCACTATAATTTTCCCTCAAAAGAATATAGTGAGTGAAAGGGTGGGGTGAATTGTTCAAAAATAAAAGTTTGTTAAGTTATCTAAAAGTTATGAAAAAAGTCATATCTATCTTTTTGGTATTAATTTTGATATTATCAGGTTGCACGCAACCAGAGATTAAACCTCAAAATACAGGGAAGATTATCTTACCCTCAAAGAAGGATATTGCTATTTTGATTTCGGATGAGTTGAAAAATTTTAATACAATAGATTCATCTGCCCTTAATAATTTTGAAGATTTCCAAAATTTCATTTCTAATGTGAATAGAATAATAGATATAGCAAACGAAAATTTCGGTACAGATTTCAAAAGAATAGAAGTCGAAGAAAGGGAATTCAAGAAACTTTCAAAAACTGCTCATATAGTCGAAAAATACACACCACTAATAGGGCCTTATAATGAATTGATAATTTCAGCTAAGAATCTAGATCCTAAAGATGAAAGTTCAATAAATGAATTATATGTCAATACTCTATTTTTAGGTGGGGATATTTTTCTCATAAATAGTGGTGCCATCCACAAGGCTTCATTTGAAATCACAAGAGAATTGAATAATAAATTGGGTTTAGCTGCTGCAAGAGGGATCTGCGGAGATGCCTGTTATAGTATGTTATTGAGTAAAATATATCAGATCACAAATAGGGCTGTTATTGTAGGGACAAAAGATAAGATAATGAATTGGATTAGAAATGAGACAAAAAAGAATAATTGAGAACTCTATAAATTGATTATTTAAATTCAAAATTCTAAACCAGATTAGAAAACTAAGGGTGTATTCTTTTTCGTGCCTCAAGTTCAGAGGAGAGGAAATCAACTCTTCAGTCCAATTTATGTTTTGGATTTCTCGGTATTATGACCTATCTAAAGATTTTTTTATTAACACAACAGCATACCCGACTGCAACGAGAAACAGGAATATTCCAAACAAATTCCCTTTCAGAAAATTCAATGCATATGTTAGCATGCTGTTTCCTACATAAATTGTGATAAGATTAAGCACGGCTATCAAAAACCACAGCACTATGGCTGCACTAACACCATTAGTGATTGGCGAGATCATCCAGTAGAACTTGTGTGATTTTCTAGAGAAGTAATCGTTATACGCAAAAAACAAGAAAGCTAGGAAGAAGTAGTAGATATGCGTTGTGATCAGATAAGTTAGCCTCAAAACAAAATCGCTCTGCAAGCTGGAGTTGACCAGATTAAGGAGCCACACACAAACCATAAGCCATAATAACCCGAATAAACCTCTGACCAAAGGGCCTATAGGCCCAAAGACATTGAACCACCGGTCTTTACATTTTTTTTCTAATTTTTTTCCTTTCCTTTCCATATGTTTGCTAAATTTCTCTGCAAGGCCTTCTATCTCCTCGCCAAATTCCTTTCCTTTTTTCCCCATTTCTTTTCCAGCTTTATCCATCTTCTTGCCGAATTTCTCTTCCCAATCTCTCCATTCTTCTTCAGTCTTGCCAGCGTATTTCTTTTTGTTGGTTTTCTCTTTCACTTTCTTCGCCATAATCATTACCAAATATTTAATCGTGTTAGAAGTTGAAATAATTTTTTATTTATTCTCGTTTTTTCAATTAACTATAAGAGGGGATAATATGGTAAAGGTTAAGAAAAAGTCTGGAACTTTAGAAGAATTTATGAAAGTTAAGATTGTATCAGTATGCCAAAGGGCTGGAGCAACTGCTAAGGAAGCTGGTGGTGTAGCGGAAGATGTCTCGAAAAAAGTTGTAAAGAAGACTATGGTTACATCAGAAGAGATTGGAAAGATGGTTGTGGATTCGCTTAAAAAAGTCAACAAAGCAGCTGCAGATACATTCGCTAAATTCAAGAAGTAGTTAGAATTTGTTAAAGGGGATGTGAAAGCACATCCTCTTGTTTTTCCTTTATTATTTACATTCAAACAAAAACCTATACCTGTCTTTGCCGACTCTTTCGATGCTTTTTATCTTGATCATCCCGATCTCGCTGGTGTTGTCTGTATGATCATCCCTGCACGGCCTTTTGTCAAACCCATGAATGTCAACGATTCTTATATCTTCCACAGATTCAGGAACTTTTCTCAGGTCAGCAACCTTCTCGGCTTCTTTTCTTGAAAGGATGTATTTTTTGACAGGAAGATTTTTTGATATCACTTCATTTACTTGCTCTTCTAAGGCTTTTGCGTCAATTTTTCTCATGTCAGTATTAGAATAAACTTCC
>PFTQ01000006.1 GCA_002789635.1 Candidatus Aenigmarchaeota archaeon CG_4_9_14_3_um_filter_37_18
TCATACACCCCTTAAGATATTATTTTTCTTTATATTAAATTTGCGGATAAAAGGTTAAATGCTTAATTAATAATAATATATAATTAATAATGATTATTATTAAGTGATCTTTATGAAGAATAGAATGACAAATCAGAGAATAAAGATCCTAGATTACCTCAGAACAACAAAAAAACATCCATCAGCAGAAATGGTTTTCAGTGAAGTCAAAAAACAACTGCCGGCTATAACACTAGCAACAGTATATCGCAACCTTAATTTATTAGCAGAAAAAGGCGATATTTTGAGGCTAGAAGTAAATGGGGAGTACAGGTTTGACGCCGACACAAAGCTGCATCAGCATTGCGTCTGCAAGAAATGCGGAAAAGTAATGGATTTGTTTGAAAATAGAATAAAAATACCCCTAAATAAGATTAAGATTAAAGATTTTGAGCCAGAGTCTGCTAGTGTGGAGATTTTTGGCATCTGCAAAAAATGCAAAGGCGGTAAAAATGTTAAAGCAGCTTGAAGTCAACAAATATAGAAAGCCAGAATGCGAGGTCGATCCTATATTCGTGAATAGATGGTCTCCTAGAGCTATGTCTGGGCAAGAAATAACTAAAAAAGAGTTGATGACTTTATTTGAAGCAGCAAGATGGGCGCCTTCTTCATACAACAACCAGCACTGGAGATTTCTGTTTGCTATGAAAAGCACGAAAAACTGGGAAAAATTCTTTAATCTTCTTGGTGATTTCAACAAATCTTGGGCAAAAAATGCTTCTGCCCTCGTGTTAATAATCTCCAAAAAAACATTTGACCACAACGGAAGCCCAGCGATGACGCATTCTTTCGATACTGGAGCTGCATGGGAAAACTTTGCGCTTCAAGGCTCTATTCAAGGATTAGTTGTTCATGGGATGCAAGGCTTCGATTATGATAAAGCAAAAAAGGAATTGAAAACACCAGAAGGTTATCAGGTAGAAGCTATTGCTGCAGTAGGGAAGCCAGGGAAGAAAGAAGATCTGCCAGAGGAAATGCAAAAGAACGAATATCCATCAGGCAGAAAAAAAGTATCAGAATTTGTTTTTGAGGGTGAATTTAAAGGAGGCTGATAAAAATGGTTAAAATAAATGAGAAAGCACCTGATTTTAGGGAAGATGCTTTTATCGACGGAAAGATGAAGAAGATTAGTCTAAGCGGCTACAAAGGAAAATGGGTTGTATTATTCTTCTACCCGGCAGATTTTACTTTTGTTTGCCCGACAGAACTTGGTGAATTAGCCGACAAATACGAAAAATTCAAAGAATTAGGGGCAGAAATAATTTCTGTAAGCACTGACACAGCTTATGTTCACAAAGCATGGCATGATAATTCTGAGACAATCAAAAAAATAAAGTTTCCAATGCTTTCAGACCCGGCAAGAAGAGTAGCTGCAAGTTACGGAACTTTAATCGAGAATGAAGGATTATCTTTGAGGGCGACATTTTTGATAAATCCAGATGGTGTTATTAAAGCATATGAATTTCATGACAATGATATAGGAAGAAGCTCGCATGAGTTGATAAGAAAACTAGAAGCAGCAAAATTTGTATCAGAACACAAAGGCCAAGTATGTCCGATAAATTGGATGCCAGGTGAAAAAACCTTGAAGCCAGGATTGGATTTAGTTGGAAAAATTTAGGCGATTAGTATGGTAAAATGGTTTGATGATCCCAAAGATTATTTACAAAGGTCAAGCAGCACCTATAAATTAGAAGAACCTAGAGGGTCATACAATGAAACAACTGGGATATCATGCGGTATATTTTGGTTATGTCCAAAAAAAGTAGAAATGGACTAAATAATAAATGAGGTGAAATTAATGCCAAAGAAAGAAATAATAGATATGTTGAATAGAGCTTTAGAAATGGAGCATCAAGCATTTGTTCAATATTTGAGCCATGCAGAGTTGGTAGAGGGGTTGAATTCAGAACCTATCATTGCAGGGCTAAAAGAGATTGCAAACGACGAAAAAGGGCATCAAGAAAAAATCAAAGAGTTGGTCGGCAGTTATCTCGGCGGGGTCCCATCAATGGGAATAGCAAAAACAGAATCTGCAAAAACAATAGAACAAATCCTAAAAGCCAATTTGAAAGGAGAGATAGAGGCTGTTGACTTTTACGCAAAAGTAATGGAAAAAGTGAAAGAAGACAAAAAAGACTTGCCATATATGTTTTTGAAATTAGAGCATGAAGTAAGGCATATAATCATGGATGAGCAGGAGCATATAATGGAATTGAAGACATTGCTGGGGATGAGATAGTTTTTTTGGCTCTTCTAGGATTATTGGGATGCTGAAATTACCTAAAATAGAGAAAAAGTGAATGAAATGCATCCTAAAACCTAAAATTTGATTTGAATTTTGTTATTGGTTAATTTGAGGTTGATTTTTAGTAATAGATTTGAGATAGGTTTTATCTGAAGCTGCTGGTTTCTTTTGTTTTGTGAAATTCTTTTCCCAGAAATCAATGAAGAACCATTTTTTTATTTATTTCATCCATGAAGTATCAGAATAGGGAACCCTGAATCCCCATCAAAATAACTTACTTTTCTTCCTTCTATCAAAATTTCTTTGAGCCTCACAAATAATAATTTGAATTGTATCTACTTACGTCTAATTCAAAAAAATTATACCCGAACGCCAGTGAGGTAGCCAACGTCCTGAAAAACTGCGTAGCGATAGCGAAGCAAAATACAGCTCACGCTAACTCAATTCTCAAGAAAAAAATTATCACAGGTTTACCAACTTTAGCAATCTAGGTCACTCAAACGATTAGTAGCAGTAGGCTGAACACCTCGAGCGAACTCTTGGTGCGTACACCACTGCTCTATCAACCTCATAATCTATGAGAGTCTTCGCCGCAAAACCATACGTTGCCGCACAGCATTGCGAACGTCTGTCTATTTTTGAGTGCGGCTTCCCACTTAGATGCTTTCAGTGGTTATCCGTTACAGCGTAGCTACTCGGCAATGCAATCACAACCGATCCACCAGAGGCTGCGGGAGCATGTTCCTTTCGTACTTATGCTTCCTTACTCTCAGACAGACAACACCTTCAATAGATAGCGACCGAACTGTCTCACGACGTTCTGAACCCAGCTAGCGTCCCCCTTTGATCAGTGGACACCTGCACCCTTGGCTGCTTCTGCACAGCCAGGAGGGGGGGAGCCGACAGCGGAGAAGCAATGCGCCTCGTCGATGTGAACTCTCGGAGGCCACGACTCCATTTTAGGGGAGAGTTTTTAAAGCTTACTCTCTTTAGGGTATGGATCTGAGACCTTAAAATTATGATCTCAAATCCTTCGAATTTAGACCAGTCACTAATTTAGTTTACAGAACAAACTAGTGAAGCTCTTAGCGGTTTACGGGTTAGATCTCTAAGATCCATTATCCCCGAGGTAGCTTTTCTGATACCACCGGCACCCATTAAGAGTGGCACGATGTATCGCTAACCCACGCTTTCGCGGCTGGATTCCTTATTAGGCAGAATCCAGTCAAGCCAGCTTTTGCGTTTGCACTCTACTCCCGATATTCAGTTGAGATAACTCGGTAAAAATATAATTTTAAATTTTTTTCTTTCGTTTTGATCAGATATGTTTAAAACCCACCTTCTCCTTTTAGTTTTGGATGTAAAGTAGATTGATGATGGTTTTATTATGGCAGAATTAAAATTAAAACTTCGAATCATTTCTTGTATTTGAGTTAATATTTTTGGTGGTTTTTCTAGATTCTTACCTCCTTGAACTATTCTTATATAATCTGAACAACCATCACAGATATAAAATGAAGTTATGAAAGACCTTTTCATTTTAGAATTCATTGAATTTAAAATATCATCTGGAATTTCTATATCCGAATCTACTTTGTTACCTTTAGGAATTTTGAAAATTTCACTCAATAAAACTCCTAGTATTTTTGGGTAATAATATGTTATTCTTGTTCCATAATCATATTCTTGTTTTTCTATATCACCAAAGACTTCTTTTACTAAATTGTCAAACTGATTTAAACTCTTTTTATCATTTGTTGTAAAGTGAACTCCAAATTGATGGTCTATCCCGCCATCTCCAAATAAATATCCTAAAAATTCTGTAAATTTTTCTGTGATTCTAATTGGAATTTTTATTTTCATCGAATTACTGTTTCTTTGAGTTTTAATATTAGCTTGATTTATTTTTATTTTTGTTTTTTTGAGTAGTTTCTTTAGTATTGCTAAAGGATAACCAGAATCGCCTTCTTTGTATTTGTACAAATTTCTCACTGGAATTTTAAATTCTTCCGCCACTTGTTTTATCGATATATTTTTTAACAAATTTTTCCAAAGTTTTTTGTGGTCAGAGTCACTTAAACTCAAATATATTGTATCTGGAAATTCTTCTAGTTGAATTATTTTCTTCATATACATATATAGTGAGTAGAGTGTAATAAAGTTATCTCAATTTCTGTCCGGGATGAGCTGACCTTTGGGCTCCGTTGATCATTTGTCAACGGAGTACCGCCCCAGCCGAGCTGTCCATCTAGCATTGTCCCACTGTCGCGGTGAGCATTATGCTTTCACAAGGGTAGTGTTCCATTGTCGTCTCCACTTGCCCCGAGAGACAAGCATTAGCAACTACTACCTACACTCTGCATGCAAAACCATAATACAGCACCAGACTACAGCAAAGCTCTACGGGGTCTTCGTTTCCCATTGAAGGTCTGTGGTATATTCACCACAAGACAGTCTCACTAGGCCTCAGTTCGAGACAGCGAGGAGATCGTTAAGCCATTCAAGCGGGTCGACATTTAATCGACAAGGGATTACGCTACTTTACGACGGTCAGAGTTACCGCCGCCGTTTACCGGGGCTTAGGTTGGTTGAAACCAACTTTGACACACCGGCACTGGGCAGGCCTCAGGGACTATACTAAGGATTTCTCCCTGGCAGTCCCCTATGTTTGTTAACTGGATAAAAAAACAATTTTTTCCATTTGTTAAACAGTCGCCTCCTCCTTGTTACTGCGACCTGGGATCCCGTGAAGGACCTCAGGCACCCCTTATACCAAAGATACAGGGCTATTGTTGCCTAATTCCTTGAACCGAGTTAACCTAGACGTCTTCTCCTTCTCAGAGAAGGGCATCTGTGTCGATTCTGAGTACGATCACGAAAAATCCTTTAAAAACCATTTTCATTGACTCTAGGAATCAGCAAAACTTCCCATAAGAGAAGCTCTTCTGTCTGCTTTTGGTTCTCTTCTTGATGAATCTCCCCAAATTTCGACAGCTGACTCGCGTTCGCCTATCCCAAAGTGTCTGATTTTTACTTGTGTTGCCACGCGTATTTTCATGGTATCGGAATATTAACCGATTTCCCTTTCCCCAAAAACGGTTAGGAATTGAGTTAGGATCGACTTACTGCCAGATGATCAACATTGCTGGCAAACCCTTGCCCTTAAGACGGTCGGGGTTCAAACCCGACTTATGCTGCTACTCGCATCAGGATTTTCATTCCTCAACGGTCCACAGGATTTCACAACCCTATTTCTACCCATTAAGGACGCCTTCCTACCACATTCTTTTCAGAGTCCAAGGTCTCGGTAATCAACTTAGTGTCTTCCATCTTCAGAACCTAAAACCTCGGTTGGTGAACTGTTACGTACTCTTTAAAGGATGGCTGTTTCTGAGCCTACCTCCCAACTGTCTGAGGTTTTGGATATCTTTCATCGTTTAGTTGATATTTAAACACCTTAACCCTGGTCGCGGTTTTTTCCGTCTCGGGACCCCGGCTTACCCGGGAACCCTCACTTTTGGCCTTCTAAGGCGATAAGAGATTCGGAGTTTAACAGGAAAGCTGAGCCTTTCGACCCTTGACAATCCAATTGGTAGCTCTACCCTCTTATCTACCTCAGGCCAGGCTGCACTAAGATGCATTTCGGAAGGAACCCGCTATTGTCTGTTTCGATTGGCTTTTCACCCCTAACCCCAGGTCACCCGAGAGATTGGTCCTCATCACCGGTAACGGTCCTCCATCCAACTTTCGCCAGACTTCAACCTGCCAAGGGTTAGATCAACAGACTTCGGGTCTTATCCCAGTGATTTATAGGCACTTATCATACCCTGAGCCACGCAAGCTACGCTCATATCGCTTTCGCTAAGGCTTTCACCTCACCACTGGAATAAACTCCCTGACCCATTCCTTTTGTTAGAGAAGGTTTTTCAACTTTATACTTTTAGATGGGTGTTTAAACCCCACTTTTTCGGAAAATATTTTACATTGGTTTTTTCCATGGATTGATATAAGAGAAAAATCACCATCTCCTAGTATAAAACCCACTAAATATGCAATCTCATTCGTAATTTCTGTCATTGTCACCATTAATATTATACAAAAAATATTGTATAAAGTTTTTCACCTTACTCTAATTTCAAAACGGATGTTGCAACATTGATTAACTTTCATGCCGCAACTGTCTATATCTGTTTGGCTTTAGGCTCTTCTCATCTCCCGTTAAGGATACTTTTCAGTTTTCCCTCGCGGTACTAAATTCACTATCGGACTTCGGTTATATTTAGGGTTGGATGTCAATGCCACCCAAATTCTCGATCTATATTTAAAGACCGGTACTCAGGATACTTGGCATTTCCCTTCTTGCTTTACTCTACGGGACTATCACCCTCTTTGGTATCTCTTTCCAGAGAACTTTAAGCTAACAAGTTAGGGAAGGCCCAAGTCCTTTAACTCCACATCCTTACTGACTTTCATCAGAAGTTCGGTTTGCCCTATGCCGCTTTTAATCGCCTTTACTAACGGCATCTCGTTTGATTTCTCTTCCTGCGGGTACTAAGATGCTTCAATTCCCCGCGTCAGACTTCCTTTCGGAATGCCCCGAGAGGCAGGATTTCCAATTGAGAGATGTTGAGATCAAAGGCTGCGTGCGCCTACCTCAACCTTTTCGCAGCTTACCACGTCCTTCATCTCTACCGAAACCTAACCATCCGCCAAACAGAATCTTTGACCTAGATTTTTGCTGTTGGTAAACCTATGATAGAATCATAAACGTCTCCTTTCGTCATTGACTTTCTTCCCTTAACCCTTCGCAGCATCTCAAAGAGTCGCATAATGTTTTTTTTGGCTCAAATGGTGTCCTTTCTCGTCATTTGAAATCAGAGAGACAGTTCGTATATCACAGCCAAAAGTAGTCAAAGGTACCAATGCTAACTTTGGGTTGACATAAAAGCACCTTGATTTACAAGAATAATATTGATAGATGAAGATATAAATAGATTGCTAGGAAAACTAAATTTGAACATCTGGTCTATAATTCACTTCAATTTTTCTTGCTCCGTATTTTAGATTAAATCTTATATGATCGCCAGTATAGATTAATGTCTGATTTACTGAGCCAAATTTCAATTCAAATCCTGGAGGCAACGAATTATTTCTTATGGAAATCCACCTATTCCATCCATCCACCCATCCAAATCAAATAATTTTAAATAATGGGCTCCTAAAATGTCGACTACTTCAAAACCAGACGGAGTTTCTCGAAAAAAAGGATAGTTAT
>PFTQ01000012.1:0-7226 GCA_002789635.1 Candidatus Aenigmarchaeota archaeon CG_4_9_14_3_um_filter_37_18
ATTTGGCATAATATTAGCATGATTTACAGAATAACCACTGATGTTCCACAAGCTTTGCCTTATGTAGCAGGCTTGGTATGGGATGCGTATCAGCAAGGCGAGAAACATTCAGAAAACTGGCCGATTTGGGGTGCTGGAGATTATGGAACTCTTTTTGGAATTTCATATGGATCACCAGACTTAAGATTTTATATTAATTTAATTAGGCGAGCCGGGGACGAATATTTTAGAGTAGGAATTCCTGTAGAGGGTGGTCTTTCAATCAACGAAGTTATTAGCGGCGAGGTGAAAAGAAGTGAATTCGCTGTTATACCGGCTAACTGGATTCAAATTGGAAGACCAGACTTAATTAGAAGATTAAATTCTGCTGTTGATGAAGCGCAAAGGAAGTTAAATGAAGATCAGAATGCTGGATAATAGAAATTCAGTCATAAAAACAGTTAATATTTTCTATAGAACAATTCTATACCCGAGCGTTAGCGAGGTCGCAAACGTCTTGACAAACTGCGGAGCGGTAGCGGAGCAGAAAGAAGAAAGGCATAAAAATATTGCATTCCTATATACAGAAATGCCTAAGAGCAAAAGAAGGTATCTTATTGTGCCGTCCTGCACGGGTTTTTCTCCTGTTGATGAATGCATAAACTGCAGATATGCTTATCCCTATGATATTGTCAGAAAAAAAGAACCCATTACATTGGGTTATAACGGCAGGCCATGCCTTAATGGGCGCGACATGCCAGTGACAATAACCTATGCAATAACTTCACCGGAAGATATTCAATGATTATACCCGAGCGTTAGCGGAGCAGGAAGCAATCGACGTAAGAGTAGAGACTGATGTGTATTTAAAATTTAGCTCTCAATAAAAGATATGGATTATGAAATAAAACCTGGGAATCAATTTACTGTGCCATTTGAAAATTGGAGAGGAGCTGAAGACATTGCAGGCAGGCGTGGTTTTACATATTATGAAGATGAAAGAAAACATGAATGTGAAATATTACAACCGGGTGGAGTCAATGCTGGTGATTATACAGCCAAAATCGTTGCTAAATACTCGGAGCCCATTCTAAGATTAACCCAACACTGTGAAGTTGGCAGTACGCCATCAAGATTATCTCAAGTTTTAGAAGAATTGAACGCTGTCCCCATTTAAAATTAGGTTGAGATTATACCCGAGCGTTAGCGAGGTCGCAAACGTCTTGACAAACTGCGGAGCGGTAGCGGAGCAAAATTATCCGTCAAATCCCCCATATTCCGAAACACTCTTAGGAACAAGAACCCTAACTCTCCTATATTCTATCTCCCATGAGCCAAGATAATCCCCAAACTTCTCAGCATTTTTCACAGGAACAAGAATAACAGCAGCAGCAAGCCTTATTGAATTTGTCTCCTCCAGAAAGCCTTTGTTCCCGCCCCTTCCGTTCAAAGAATAATGAAACCTCATCCTGTCAGACTGGGAAAATTTCTTCAAATTATAGATGAATGCCTCATAAGATGCCAGGCCCAAGGATTCAGAAAGAAATCCCCCATTAACCAAACTGTAGCCTTCAGACAATATGTTCTCCCTGGGCAAAAAACCCGGGTCAAAAATCTTCTTGTAGGTTAAGGCCACAACTTCCACTTCGATGCCTTCACTCTCAAAGACCTTCCTTAACTCGTAAGCTATATCCAAATCTTCCTTATCTTTGAAAATTAAAGCAACATCTATGTCATTAGGCTTCCTTTTTCCCCTTACAACAGAGCCGAAAAGGATTATATCGAGTATGCCTTTCTCTTGGCAGAAGCCTTTGATTTCACTTATCAATTTGGAATTCTTTAACAAGCTTTCTAACATTGTCCCTCACCGCATCGCATTTTGGCTTTTCAACCGAAAGAGCGTAAGTGTTCCTGTATATCGGATAGAGCTTTTCAAGCAAAACATAGAACCTAATGAAAGAATTCTTAAGCTTCTGAAACCTTTCACTGTGGTCTTTTGGCACGCCTTTGCCTGAAACTAAGAGTATGTAATCAAATACCGAAAAAAGCGCCTTGAAATAGAGGATAGCAGAGGATGTATAGTCCTTTTTCTCATACACAAGGTCAGCGGATGCAATGAAATCCTTTATGTTTTTCCGGAGATGCTTCCTCAAGTCCATGTTTATATTATAAACATATCTACTATTTAAAGGTTTCTATGTTTAATTGTAAACGAGATTATACCCGAGCGTCAGCGAGGTCATAAATGTCCTGTCAAACTGCGGAGCGGTAGCGGAGCAGAAAGAAAAATATCAATTTTAGGAATAAGCATAAAAAAAGCATTCACCAAAAGATTATCAGATGTATCTGGAAGTAACAGCAGAAATAGAGGAAGAACAATGGTATCTTTATCTTAAGGGTAGTTGTCCCCTTTGGCAGCTGCTAGGCATGTATCCAGAAAGGCAGGAACCGAAGCAATTGGCAGCAATTCCAGGAAGAGCCCATGACATAGAATCATACCTGAGAGAAAGGGGGCTGACAGAAATTGAGAGAAGGCGGGTATAATCTGGTTTTGAGTGTATATTGATCCTATCGGTCTTTCAACAATAAAACCGTCCAAAAAAGGCTCTTCACCTATCGTCATTCAACAGCCCAGAACTAATTCTACTTCTTTAATCCCGCCATGCCTTTTGCGTGTAAAAAATTATCTCTATAATCATCTGGAACCGATCCTTCGATAGATTTTATGAATTCTCCGTATCTTCTCAATTCTAGTATCCAATCTTCAGAATGTTGTTTGTCAAGTTCCGATAACCTTCTTTCAAAACCTCGGCAACCAGCATCGAAATTACGCCAATCATATATGTTTCCCATGAACTTTTTTTTGAAAATAAAACTTAAATAGCAGCCTAGCTTTGCTATTACTTTTTCGCTTTTCTCTTGACCATGAAATAGTATATGATTGCGCCGATAATTCCAGTGAGCACTACAATCAGCACCCACATTATCTTGTCGTTTTCATTCGGGAACTTTCTCTTCGCAACATCCACAATCATGAGGATCCAGAAGACTAGGCATCCGACCCCAACCACAAACATTAATAAGCCTATCACAATTTGAACTAGCCAAAGAAGAACAAATGCTCCACCCAATGCACCCATAGCATCAGCCATTTTATCCATTTATACTTCGTTTTTTCACTATTTAAGCATTTGAACGAGTTGCAAGTATCACAAATTTTGGTGCATTTGTAGTATTCCTTTTGGTTAATTTATCGGCTATTATTTTACGATACAAAAAAATAGAGAATAAAAGGGAATTCAAAATGCCGTTGAATATAGGTAAATTTCCATTATTATCTTTTCTGGGTGTTTTAAGCTCTGTGATAATGATTTTTTATCTTGAAGTTAAAGCAGTTGTAATAGGTAGTTTAATCTTACTATTTGGTATATTGATTCTCTTGATGTTCAGAAAAACTAAAAAGTAATCCATTATTAATTTGATTTAAATTAATAACAAATATTCCTCGAAGAAATTTTCTGTTTGACCCATTCTCTTCAAGGAAATTTTTATTAGCAGGAAAGATTGAAAAACGATAGATTTATATATGAATTAGTATAAAATAGTTATTAATTAATAATTTTTAGTGATTAATATGACAATGCAAAAACTTAAACAAGGGCCTACTTTGAATACTGTGATTATGGTAGAAGAAGCGTTGAAAAATATGGATGAAAGTGTAATAACAGTTGCCGGGTTGAAAAAAATACTTCCAAAACAAATAAATCACAATATATTGATGATGATCCTTGAATATCTAGAAGAAAGCAACAAAATTGCAGTAACTATGAAAGGAATAATTTGGATACATAATACAAACCCAAACTTAAGGAAAGCGATTGGAGAAGGTCTTAGAGCATGAAAACAAATCAGTTGAATTAAAATGATGGAGTTTTAAGTTAAATTAATCCAAAGATTAGATATGAATGAAATTATTTTCAAGCCAATAGGTCTTGTAAGTTCGAAGTTTGAAAATCCGAACGATATTGTTTTTGCTTGCGAAAAAGGTTTGAAAACTGAATTAATATCAAAAATCATTATAGATGATAAATTTTCAGAAGGCTTGAAAGGCTTGGATGAATTTTCACACTTGTTTGTTATATATCATTTGAGTAAAGTAAAGAAGACTGAATTAGTGACATACCCAGGACCATCGTCAATAAAAAATCTACCGAAAGTTGGTATCTTCGCTTCAAGAAGTCAATATAGACCAAATCCCATAGCTTTGAGATTGGTAAAGTTAGTCAAAATTGAAGGAAATGAAATATACGTTCAGGGTCTGGATGCTGTCAACAATTCCCCCATTTTGGATATTAAACCCTACGTGAAAGGTTTTGATAGACCAGAAGATTTCAAGGATGCTGAGTGGTATAAATGGTTAAACAAAAACGTTAATAACAATTTATCTCCTCTTCCGTAAAGAATCATAATGCCAAGTTTTACCTTATGCGTACTCTTGTTTGTGGGTGGTTTCATAATCCAATCAATCCTGCACAGCCCAATGAGGCAGACATTTGATATTCTAAGTGGATTTATTGCTGGTTTCTGTATTGGACAGTTTTCATTTTTTTTACTATCTTTCATGTGCATGGGAATTCTTTTGAGAATGTTGATAACTGGCCATATAGGATGCTCAACTATGATGATAATTTTTTTCATTCTAGGTTTGATAGTGGCTATTATCTAAAAATGAAATTGGTAAATAATGGTTTTATCAACAAGAAATTTGAACTCTTTTGATGATTAGAATTGAGTTATTACTTCAAGAGCTGAAACCATTTTAATTAAAATAATCCTAATTTATGTTATTTTTTGAAAATAAGATATTAAAATCGAGATTTAAAAATTCGATAATTTCCGCCTTCTATTCTTATTGCTTTTCCATTCACAATTGCGTCAGCTATCTTTTTCCTTGCAGATAACACAAGCCGATGAAAAGTAGGTTGCGAGATATTCATTTTTTTAGCCGCTTCTTCTTGTTCAAGACCATCTAAGTCTTTTAATCTCACAGCCTCAAACTCGTCTACACCTAGTATAACCTCTTTCAATTCTCTTAACCTTACTCCTGCCGGCTTGAAGTAAGTTATGTCTGGTTGAAAGCCTACTCTTCTGCAAATTCTTGGCCTTGGCATTTAATCGTGCTCTTCAAAAGCTTTATCCTGTTCCTTGTCTTTCTTTCTAATCCATTCGACTAACATTGCTGCATGTTCCTTTTCCTCGTTCTTATTGTGTTCGAGTATTTTCTTCAATTCTGCGTCTTTTGCCTCTTCTATTCTGTTTTCATACCAGTTTATTGCCTCAAACTCTTCAATTACACTTTGCCTAGCCTTCTTCAAGTCAGAATTTTCAACCTCTTTTGCATACATTTTCAACACCTTTTATGAATAACTATTCATTTTCATATTTAAAAATTTGTAAAACAAAAAAAGAAGAGCAATCACTTCATTTCTTCTAGTCTTTTTTCAATTATCTGCTTCTCGGCTTCAATTTCTTTCAGCTCGGCTTCAAGTATTTTCTTTTGTTCAACTTCGGTTAACTTTAGCTGTTCAGCTGGAAGTATTTGGCAGTATCTTCTTCCAAAACCTCTTCTGAATCCCATACCTCTACCGCAAGGCCCTAAACCTCTTCCAGTTACAGCGCCTTCTCCTAATGGCCCTGTTCTATCTTGTCCTGGCATTTATTTTACCTCCTTTGTTTCATTTTCTCTCAATTAAAAAACCGTATCAACAATTTCCTTTTTTTCCGCCTTTCTTTTTTCCTATTCCGCTTCCACCGGCTCTTCCCTTGCCTTGTCCTCTTCCATCTCTTGGTCCTTTTGAACCGCTTCTTGGACCTGTTCCATCCATATTAGGCATATTTTCACCTCCATTTTGAATTATTATTCATTATTATATTGAATATATATTCATAATAGTATTTATACTTTTCTTTTTTTGCTAAAAATTACATAGGCTGCATTTTAGGAAAAATTCCAGCAATAATTTTTCAGGAAGATTTTACATGCTTGATTCTTATATCAGGATTAGGCATGCTGTTTATCACAATTTCTATGTCAATTGGATTGTTGCATTTGGGGCACTTAACCTCCCAGAACTTATCGAATTGTTTTTCTTTCATGAAAATACCATCAACAACATTCAAACAACTATTATTTTATTTATTCAGAAGAAAAGGATTTCTATTAATCACCATAAGTGTTCTAAAAGAATTTAAAGATTTTTATAGCTTAAATAAAAGATTTTACTACTTTATATCAAAAAATAAGACATTTAAGTTCTATTTATAACCTATTAAAGTGCAATTGCCCCTTGACATGCAGGCAAACCATGGTATATATTGTCCTGGATTCAAAACTCCAAATTTACTCCCGCAGGGGCTTTCCCAATCATACTCGCAATAATCGTAGCCGTCAGGGCATTTTTTGTAGCTGTGAAAACAGCTTGTAGTGAATTCGTCGCATATCACCTCAGGCCCGCCAGGAATTGTAGTTGTTGTAGTTGAGACTGGGTTTAAAGGCTTTCCTTTTAAAATGCAGCTTCCTCTTGATGTGCATACCATCCAAGGCGCTTTATCACCGGGAGTTATAGTTACATTTTTTGATCCGCATGGAGAATCCCACTCATAATCGCAGTACTCGTATTTTTCTGGGCTGCATTTAATGTCTTTGCATGAGACTTGACATGCAGTCGTAAATTCGTTGCAAATTGTTTCTAAAGTTGTTGTAGTTGAGGTGGTAGTTGTGCTTGTAGTCGTAGTGGAACTTGAGGTTGTAGTAGTTGATGTAGTCGTGGATGTAGACGATGTGGTCGAGGAGGTTGTGGTTGTTGAGGAAGTTGATGTGCTGATGGTTGATGAAGACGTGATTGTGGTTGAAGTTGATGATGAGGTTGTAGTTGACATTATCGAAGTACTAGTGGTTGAAGTGGATGTGGTTGTTGAAGATAAACTGGCTGTCGTTGAAGATGTAGTCGAAGATGTTGTTGATGAGGTTGTTGATGTAGTGGTTGTACTGGAAGTGGTGCTAGTGGTTGATGAGGTTGTTGTTGGTATTGTAGTACTGGTTGTTGAAGATGTAGAGGTAGTGGTTGTACTGGTGATTGAGGTTGTAGATGAGATGGTAGTAGAAGATGTGGTTGATGTAGACGATGTAGTGGTTGTACTGGAAGTAGTTGATGATGTGCTAGTGGTTGTTGAAGACGTAGAAGTGG
>PFTQ01000012.1:7254-9920 GCA_002789635.1 Candidatus Aenigmarchaeota archaeon CG_4_9_14_3_um_filter_37_18
GAGGTAGTGGTTGTGGTGCTAGTGGTTGATGTGGTTGTTGTTGTAGTTGTAGGCGTCTGACTAGTCAAAAAATCATAAGTATTTCCAGCATCAACCCTCCCATAACCGTAAAGGTCGTCTCTTCCTTTGCCGCCAAGATCAACTGAAGTGTTTCTTAGGATTTGTTTTATTTCATTTGATGTATAAGAATTATTGTGAGATAAAAGAAGTGCAGCAGCACCAGCAACATGGGGGGCAGAAAAACTAGTACCTGAAAAGTAATCAGAATAACCTCCATTAAGTGTGGTTGTATAAACCCTGTCTCCAGGGGCGCTTAATTCAACACTCGGCCCACGAGAACTAGTATAAGCAATTACATCATTTTTATCAGTAGAACTAACAGCAATAACGTTTTCATACCTTGCTGGATAATTAACATCATCACTGGTTCTATTGTTCCCAGCAGCAGCAACAAGAATTATCCCATTGTAGTATAGCCTATCAACTTCCCATTCAAGATAAAAACTGTTATCATTAGACCCAAAACTCATCACAACTATATCCATCCCATTATCCAAGCACCACTCTAACCCATCAACAATATCAAAGAGGGTGCCATAACCTGTATCATTCAAAACTTTAACAGAATACAGCTGGACTTCAGGCGCAATTCCAACAATGCCGAATCCATTTTCTTGAGCAGCAATTATTCCAGCAATTGCTGTGCCATGGCCAAAATAATCTGTGTAGTTATTTGGATCTTCCCCAACAAATGATATTCCGCCGTTCACGCTATTAACAAGATCAGGGTGGGTATAGTTTATCCCTGTATCGAGAATAGCAACTTTAATGCCTTCGCCTTTTGAGAGATTCCAGAATTTATCAGCATTTATTTTCTTAACATTCCAAGGAATCCCCTCCCCATTGGATGAATAATCATCATAACTTATAAAATAGCCATTGAGAAAATCAGCGTTCATCACAGATTTAGGTATATCCCCTCCAACTAACTCATTATCCGGCAGCTTAAAGCTTAACTCATCAGAATACGCATAATCAGTTAACAAAAGTAAAATAATCAGAACAATTGGTATGAAAATTCTCATTAAACGAATAATAAGATTTTGAATAATTTATTTTTGCAGATGGCTTAGAATTATTTCTTCAATTTTCTTTTTGTTTTATTTTCTGGTTTTGACTTATTTTTCTTTACAGTGAATAAGAACAAAGGAACGCCAAGAATAACCATGGTCAACATAAAAGACAGCAGAGTGTATTTTAGGTTAGGTGAAATAAAACTGCCTGTTGTCGCTGATGTTGATTCTTTAACTGATGCGCCTTTAGTTGGATCTGTAGATTCAGTATAAACTGCGTTCGGTTGGGTTACAGTTGTCCCTGTTTCACAATATCCAGGCACTACGCTAACTATCCATGCATGAGAGTCTGTCAATGCCCCGTCTGAAACAATGGCTTTGATTTCATGCCTGCCTGCATCACCTCTATGGGTTTGGTAGGTAAAGCCTTTTCCTTCAAAAACTTTTTTGCCGTCAATGAACCATACATAAGCCAGTTGATCTCCATCGGGATCTTCAGCATCAACAGTGAATGGATAATAGCTGCATTCCTTGATTGACACCTGAGTTTGGCTTGGACCATATACATAGATGTAAGGGTCATGCGTCTGCTCGATCTTTGGCTCTTCTCCTGGGGGATCTATTAGTATTGATTTGGATCCATCAGGACTTGTGAAAGTTCCTGACAACCTGTCATCTGGCCTGTCATCATCATTGTCTGTTGCTTCTATCCAGAATTTCATGTTCTTCCACTTATACTCGCATTTCTCTGGATCTGTTTCATCTGGGCATGCAGGCTGTATTGTGAATGTATATATGTCTCCAGAAATGTCTGGCGTATCATTTATTCCATCTATTCCTGTTGAATAATCATAATCATAGCTTAAAACAGCAGATGAGATTCCGCTGAAATCGGTTATTTGAATTGAGACGGGCATTGGCTGATTATACATTGGCTTTCGATTATATTCAGGGTTAGAAAATGATGGGTATTCAGTATCATCATCCTTTACCAATCCCCCAAGAATTGGGCCTTCTAGATCATTTTTGTAAGTGCTGTCAGTGGCGTTAACAAACCAATGCAATTCCCTGCATTGGGTTTCTTTGTTTATTTGGCCTACCCAAATTTCTCTTGGGATTTCATAACAATAGGTGTTGTCTGTTTTGTACGTGTATTCAAGCCAGGGCATTTCTGGAAGCTGGTCCCATTGGCAGAAGAAAACATATTTGAATCTTACGTCGACCCCGCAATCATCAGTAACAACCGCGCAAATTGTGTAAGGTGTGCTATCTCCATCTAATTTGTTGCCATCATCAGAAGTACTTATTATTTTTGGCTTTTGGGTATCAATGCATTGAGGAATTGTTGTTGAGGTAGTGGTTGATGTGGTAGTTGTTGAAGTAGAAGTACTAGTTGTAGATGTAGTTGTTGAGGTTGTTGATGAGGTTGTTGATGAGGTAGAAGTTGAAGTGGTAGTTGAAGTGGTAGAAGTTGAGGTTGTTGATGAGGTGGTAGTTGATGTTGTAGAAGTTGTAGACGATGTAGTTGTAGAGGAAGTTGATGTGCTAGTCGAGGTAGTTGATGTTGATGTTGTTGAACTTGTGGTTGATGTT
>PFTQ01000019.1 GCA_002789635.1 Candidatus Aenigmarchaeota archaeon CG_4_9_14_3_um_filter_37_18
AAGATTAGAATTCAATCCATTATCTGTCAGAAATATGAAACGGTGATCAGATATGTGATATTACCCATTTCTATTCTGCATCACGTCTGCATTCTTCGCAAATCCACTTGTTATTTACGAATTTAAGGGTTTCAGAATAGTTTTCGCATGATTCACAGATACCTGAGGTTATACTCATCTCAATTGCGGGGATTCCTGTTCTCATTTCTAGCCTCAGATTCAGGACGTCTATCATTTCTGGCGAAACTCTTGCTATATCTGTATTAGTCAAAATTCCAACTATTTTCCCGGATTTTACAACAGGAAAACGCCTTATTTTGAATTTTTTCATCTTATAGACAACGTCTGAAATATCGTCTTCTGGCGATACATGAACAATTGGAGAACTCATAATATCAAACGCTTTGAGTTTTTTGGGGTCTTTTGCCTCGGCAACAATTCTTTTGTTTATATCTGTTTCTGTCACTATGCCGATTGGCTTGTTTTTCTTAGTGATAATTATTGACCCGACCCTTTGCTTTACCATTTTCTGGGATATTTTTTGGACTGATTCGGAGTGTTCAGCTGTAACAATTCTCTTTGTCATTATATTTTTAACAACAATTCCGGTTTTCATATTTTTCACTATACATTAAATTTATGTTAATAGATTTAAAATGATTATTGGGTTGCCAAATAATGATTAAAAGATATGTTAAGGGGGCTCAAGCTGAAAGGGAATTAGCCAAACAATTAAAAGAGTTAGGTTTTGCTGTAATAAGGGCTGCTGGCTCTGGGGGATCAATTTCTACCCCAGATCTAGTAGCTATAAAAAAAGGTAGAGTTCTTGCATTTGAATGCAAAGCTTGGAAAACCACACCAAGACTAAAAAAACAAGAATATGAAGAGTTTAGAGGCTGGTGTGAACAGGCTGGAGCAATGGGGTTCATGGCATGGAAAAACAGGGGATGGAAATTTCTTGGGGTGAAAGATATTCCAAAAAACAATATTAGCAAGGATGGTATTAATTTTAGTGATCTAATGTTCATAATTAATGTGTGAGGTGTTGATGTGGATTTGTTAGTGATAGGGGATAATCATGGGGATATTGAGAATATGATCAGCTATCTTGAGAAGCTGGAATCTTTTAGATTTGATGTTATTATTTACATGGGGGATTTTACCGACATTAATACTCCAAAAGGTTTTACACAGAAGGATATTACAAAAATATTAATTGAAGAGTTAAAAATATTTAAGAAACCTATTCTTGCTGTGCCTGGGAACAATGATATCCAAGATGTTGCTGCCCTAACAGAAAAAGAAGGTATAAGTATCCATGATAAAGGTAGGATAATCGGTGATTATGGTTTCTATGGTTTTGGCGGAGCTAAGACTCCATTTGCAACTCCATTTGAGCCCACAGAAGAAGAATTGAAACAAGGTTTGGAGAAAGGTTATAATCAAGTTTTATCCGCAAAATACAAAATCCAAATAACACACAACCCTGCTTATAACACGCAAATGGATATTATCCGTGCTGGCGCTCATGTTGGGTCTCAAGCTGTGAGGGGTTTTATTGAAAACAAAAAACCTGTTCTTGCTTTGTCAGCGCATATTCATGAAGCAAAGGGTGTTGACTGGCTGGATGAGACGTTTCTTTTGAACCCAGGTAAATTTCCTGAAGGGTATTTTGGATTGGTTAACATGAACGGCAAGGATGTTAAAGGAAGAGTATTGAATTTATGTGACTAGTCACTGACCCGTTTGTTGCTTGTGGAGAAACTGTAGATTATATGTTTTGATAAAGACCTCTGTTATATCCAATATTATACGCCACCTGAGACCTAAAACCAACTTGATCAAAGGGGTCTTTCACAAAATATCTGGCATTGCCACTAGCAAAAAACTCCAAAAGTTCTCTATCTAAATTTTTTAGGGGGGTTCCAGACAACCCAATTAAAGGATAGAGATAGCTGAGCTCTCCCCTGGATACTGCAACCATCCGACCACTCTTTTTCCATTAAGAGGAAAGGATGTATCGGATATTATAGCGACCGGTAAATACTTAGAAAGAACAGCCTTTGCTACTTGAGCTGAAATAACAGATAATAAAGAAGGTCTATCTCCAGATTCTTGTATTAAACGCTGGGTTTCTACTAATAACTCGGAATCTCCAACCTTCGCGTCTAGCAAAGATTCTACTAATTTCGGGGCACTGTCTCCTAAAACATCTCCAGCAATATCTGAATATGATAATACACGAAACACAAATCTTTTCCATTTGGGCTCGTCTTCTATATGTAAGATTGTATTTGGTCTAAATATCAATGCCATAAAACAATTAAAGAACATAACAAATTTAAATACAATATATTATAACACTGTTATACCGTTTTATATTGTTTATATCATGTTTCTACAAGAAACCATGGGGTGAGGGTCTTTGCATGTTTTCCAATAGAAAAAGGTTTATTTCAATAGGAATATAATTATGTCTATGCCAGAGAACATACAAACAATCTTCCAAGAGTTCATACAAAAATCCACACCAATCTTCAAAAACAGGGATGCTTTGAACTCTCATTTTACCCCAGAAACAATCCCACATAGAAACCAACAAATAAACACAATAGCATCAATACTAGCACCATCCCTAAAAGGGGCAAAACCTTCGAATATTTTTATATATGGAATGACAGGCACCGGGAAAACTTTGGTCTCCAGGTATGTTGGCCAGGAGCTTGAGAAGATGTCAAACCAAGGGACAAACCAGGTCAAGGTTTTGTATATTAATTGTAAAATGAGAAAAATCGCAGACACAGAATATAGGCTGGTTGCTGAGTTGTGTAGGTTGTTAGGTCAAGAAGTTCCTTCAACTGGTTTGCCCACTGAGCAAGTTTATAGCACGTTTTTTCGCGTGTTGGATTCATATAATTGGGTTGTGATAATAATTCTTGATGAAATAGACACATTAGTCCAAAAAATGAGCGATAATTTTCTTTATAATTTTACTAGAATCAACCAAGAATTAAAAAAAGCAAAAGTTTCTGTTGTTGGAATTACCAACGATCTTAATTTTATTGATATTCTGGACCCGAGAGTTAAAAGCTCATTAAGCGAAGAGGAGATTTTATTTCCGCCATACAATGCATTGGAGCTGCAGGACATTTTAAGGCAGAGATCAGATCTTGGTTTTATGAAGAGTATTTTAACGGAAAGTGTTATTCCAAAATGTGCCGCCCTTGCTGCCCAGGAGCATGGCGATGCCAGGAGGGCTTTAGATTTATTGAGGGTTGCAGGGGAGCTTGCTGAAAGGAACAAGGAAAATATAGTTAAGGAAGAGCATGTTGATTTTGCATTAGAAAAAATAGATTATGATCGGATAATAGAATCAGTCAAGTCAATACCAAAACAAACAAAGATAGTTCTTTACTCCGTGATCAAACTGGTTGAGGAAAACAAGGAAAATTTACAGACTGGAGAAATATTCAATGTTTATGAGGATAGATGCAAGGACCTCGGTCTAACACCCCTCACACAAAGAAGAGTATCAGACCTTATTTCTGAATTGGATATGCTTGGTATAATCAACGCAGATGTTGTATCTTTAGGAAGATATGGGAGAACAAGACAAATAAGGCTTAGCGTATCAAATGATATTAAGGAAAAAATTAAAAAAGTTCTTGAATCAAACCTAGTGATTTAATGGAAAAACAGGAGATAGTTAAATTATTCTTGAGCCATGGCTTTCAATTATCTGAGAGCGCTTTGTCTTTAGTAGAGGAAAACCCAGAAAAAACCCTATCATTCATTCAAAAAATAAACCCAAGGCCTTTTATAATAACAAAAGACCATCTAAAAGATGTTTATGAAGAAAAAGAAGAAAAACAAACCAAAGTCAAATTAGTAAAAAAATTCATTTTTCAAAAAAAAGATATTAGAGTGGAAGATTATTCCAGGTATTTTAGAAACATTTATGATAAAGTAAAAGAGTTTCTATTGAAAAACCCAAAACTCACAGGGCTAATTTCTATAAATAAAATTACTTCTAACACAAAGGATTTTTCTTTGATCGTTCTGGTATGTGATAAGGGTCAGAGAAACCTATTGGTAGAGGATTTAACTGGGGAAACACATGTTTTTTTTAATGAAAAAAATGAGAAAATTTTTGATGAGATTGACGCTGATGATATTTTAGGATTGGTTTGCACAAAAGAAGGGGAGAACATATATGCAAAGGATTTATTATATCCTGATATATCTATTACAAGAGAAGTAAATAAAACAAAAAAAGAAATAAGAATTTTTTATATATACAAACCATCTCTTCTCTGTGAGGCTGATTTCAATAAACTTTCTGGTATTTTGAAGCAAACTAAGAAAACCGACCCTATATTTGTTTTTGGCGAATGGGAGGATGGTGAAGTGATGAAAGAATTTAATAATCTATTTTTAGTAGGTGAAAACACATCACACTCATTATTCCAGATAGAAAACATCTCTATATTAACACTGCCTAAAACAAATAGTATGGAAAATATTCTTAAGAAAAGATTGGTTAAAACAGGCGAGTTGTTGAAAACTTTTGCTCTTGAAGAAACCCCTGATATAGTTCTATCTTCTGAAAAAGAAACCTATTTCAAAAATTATAAGGGCACTACAATTGTTTCAAACAATGACCAGCATAAATATTTTGTTTTGGATCTGAAGACCAGAGATTGTGAAGAGAAGAAAATTTAAGCTCTGTTTGAAGATCAATAAGATAAAAACATTAATTCCCAAATAAAAATCATGAAGCTGATTTTTCAATTGCTCGATTCGGATTACGTTCTTGTTAATAATAAACCGATTATTCGCTTGTTTGGCAGGACTGATGAAGGAAAATCCGTTTGTGTGTTCTATAATAAATTCCTCCCATATTTTTATGTTCTCCCAAGAGAAGGCAAGGCAGATGAATTCAAAAAACATATAGAAAAAAATTTCAAGGATGTTGTCATTAAGATGGAGAGTGTTGAAAAGTTTTTGCCGATAGGATACCAGAAAAACCCAACAGAAATTATTAAACTGACATTAAACGACCCGAGCAAAACACCGGCTGTGAGGGATGACCTAAAAGAAAAAAGTTTTGTCCAGGATATTTTCGAGGCTGACATTCTTTTCAAATACAGGTTTATGGCTGACTGCAACTTATTTGGGATGAGATGGTATGAGGCTGAAGGGGGATATACTCAAACAAACAGCGTGAAAACAGAAAAAAAATTCACAGCAAAAAAAATCAAGGAGGTTGAAAGGAATGAAAACATGAAGTTCAGATATCTTAGCTTCGATATTGAAACTATTTCCGATGAAGGTGGAATCCCAAGCCCTGAAAAAAACCAAATAATTGTGATAAGCATGTTTTTTTATCCCTGCTACAAGAACAGAAACACCCTGGTTCTAGCCGCAAAAAAAGTTAAGAAATATGATGATGATATTATTGGCTTTTCTTCGGAGAAGGAAATGCTGAAGGAATTTATTGATATAGTTGGCAAATTTGATCCTGATGTGATTCTTGGCTACAATACAAACAATTTTGACTTGCCTTATCTTAACACCAGGCTAAAGAAGAACAATGTCCCTAGGACAATTGGCAGATGCGATCAAAAACCCATGATGATCCATACTTTTGCTGGCAGGTCAAGGGCAACAATAACTGGCAGGGTTTCCGTTGATGTCTACAACCTTGTTAAAGAAGCTACTGCGAAGTTTGGCTTGTTCAAAGGCTTGAAAAGATTTGGCCTCGGTGATGTCTCAAATCAAGTTCTTGGTGAAGGCAAAGTTGATGTTGCGCATAGCGAGATAAACGGGCATTGGAATGACAATGGCGAGAAACTGGGAAAATTATTGAGATATGCCAGAAAGGACGCTGAGCTGCCAATGAAAATAATGCTCAAGGAAAACATGATAGATAAGTTCATCGAAATATCAAAAGTCTCAGGAATAAACCTTCAGGATTGTTTGGACGGAGGCGAAACTCAGAGGATAGATAATATACTTTTGAGGGAGTTCAATAAAAGAAATTTTGTGATCCCATGCAAGCCAGGTAATAAGAGAGTTTCAAAGAGCAATTCAGAAAGGAGAACTGGCGGTTTGAAAGGCGCGTTTGTTCTAGACCCTGAAGTCGGGTTCCATGATACTTGCACTGCTTACTTAGATTTTAAAGCAATGTACCCCTCTATTGTCATTAGCTTCAACATCTGCCCTACCACTCTTATTTCTGCTGATGTGAATGATATTGAATTCAAGGAAACGCCTTTTGGATCAAGGTTTGTAAGCGAGAATGTCAAGAAGGGAATCTTCCCAGAGGTCTTAGATTACTTATTAGAGACAAGAAGCAAAATCAAAAAAGAAATGAAAGCTGCCAGCGACGAGAAGAAAAAATACCTCTATGCAAAACAATATGCATTCAAGACAGTAGCGAACGCTTTCTATGGCTATTCTGGTTATATTCGGGCGAGATTCTATGTCCTTGATATTGCAAGCGGAATCACAAGCGTTGGAAGGGAGATGATAAAGAAGACTGTGGAAATTGTCCATACTAAAACACCATACAAGGTCATATATGGAGATACTGATTCAGTAATGGTGAAATTAAAGACTAAGGATTTGGAAGAGGCTTTTAAAATAGGCGAAGAAGTATCCAATATAATTAACGAAGAAATAAAAAATGTATTGCAGATCAAAATAGAAAGCATTTTCAAGAGTGTTGTTCTGCTTGCGAAGAAAAGATATGCTGCCTGGAATTTTGAGCCTATGAAAAATGGCTGGGAAGAAACCATACTTACAAAAGGAATAGAAACCGTCAGGAGGGATTGGTGCGACTTAGTTTCTGAAACCCTGGAGAAAGTCCTGAATACTATACTGAAAAAGCAGGATGTGAAGAAGGCCGTGAATATTGTGAAAGACACAGTGAATGACATTAAAACCGGGAAAGTTGATATCAACAAGCTGGTTATGACAAAGAGCATTTCCCGCTCGTTAAGGAGTTACAAGGGTGTCCAGCCGCATGTAGAAGTGGTTAAGAAGATGAGGAAGCGCGACCCAGGATCTGCCCCTGGTGTTGGGGACAGGGTTGGGTATGTTATTGTTAAAGGGACGCAGATGCTTTCTAAACGCGCTGAAGACCCTGAGTATGTTGCGAAGAATAAGATACCCATAGACTCTAAATACTACATAGAAAGCCAGCTTCTGCCTCCGCTGGAAAGGCTGTTTGAGGTTTTGAAAGTCAATAAAACAGAGCTTGTGGGTGTTGGAAAGCAGTTAGGCCTATTTGAGGCTTTGAAAAATGGGAACAAGCAGGAAAGCGAATTTGAGGAGAGTTTTTCTGAGATTGAGGGGTTCATCTGCAACAATTGCAACGATGTTTACAGGAGGCCTCCTCTGACTGGCAAGTGCAATTCATGCGGGGGAGAGATAGTCTTTAAAAATGGGGAGAAGAAGTCTAGGGTGCTTCTTGGTTAACGTGAATTTTTCTCGACAGGAAATGAAGGGGTGAATATCACAGCGTTATATTGATAGTTCTGCAATGGAAATAAGGGGGTCACATGAAATTCATTTCACTTTCATTCCAGATGACAAGTCACACATGAGTTAAAAACAGTAAATCGGTGAAATAGAAAAGCGGGATTATGGTTGGTCTATAACCCTATCAGTTATGTTTCTGTTGAGATGGTCTTCCAGTTGTCGCTTCACTATATTTTTTGAAATGTTTTGAAAAAGTAACAAATGTTATTTTTATAATACAGTCTAATTTCATCTTTACCTTACCGATCTAAAACAACATCCCATTAATCATCCACGCCAGCCCGGCAAAGTAGATAGTCGTTGATACCATCAAAAATCCCATATTGCTAGTCCTTTTGATCCCCCATAAAACAGGCAGAAGACCCAAACATGTCGATACAATCAGGATAAACAACCCAGCTATGCCTGTAAACCACAACACCATCAGCACCGTGAACCCAAGAATAATCTGCGAAGCCAGTTTATAATTGACTCTTTCTAAGAGCTTCAAACTCTTCTTCCCAATGAACCATGTGATAAGAACTGAAAGGCCAGCGGAAAAAAGAATAACCCCAACAGAAAAAATAAGGTTGTTCAAGCCAAACTCAAGAAAGACTTCATCAATTGCAGCGGCAGCTCCAGACCTTATCTTCCCAAAAGAATAAAGGCTGACCAAAGCAAAAAAAGCGTTCGACATGTTGATCCCGGATAATGCTCCTAAAAATTCATTCTGGCCAAGACCTGTAAATTCAGACACTAAAACACCAGCCTGCGACTCTCCAGCTCCGGGAAGGATGCCTATCAACAACCCGGCGATCAATCCAGAGGCGACTATTTTTGGGACATTACCAACATTCACGCTTTCACTCATGATCTGTTTAGGCAGCTTCGTGACTTCCTGCATACTCATCAGTAGTCCGGCAATCCCGAACATACCAGTAAGCGTAGGGAATAATGCCCATTCAGAACTGATGATAGTTGAGTTCAAGCAAAGAATACCCCACAAACCAGAGATAAGATAAAGGAATAGGGACATCATTTTTTCTCTCCATGTCTTTTCCATGACAACCATCCATATTGCTAGACCCAGAAGCAGGAAGTGAAGATAAGGATAGACGAACTCGTGAAGAATCGGTATAAAAAAAAGCAGGACAGGGAGAGTGACTATGCAAACAATAAGCGTCAGGAAAGCGCCTGATAAACTGATGAACAGTGCATCTAGACCTTTACCCTCAAGAACCATCCTATGACCGGGGAGGATATTTATTACAGTGTTAGGGTCAGGGACAGAAAAAAATATGGCAGGAATATAGTTGAGTAGGACATTGCTCACCATGATGCTGATGATTAACGCTAGGATAGCGTCCTGAGGGAACTGGGAAAGGAACGGAAGAAGGCTGACCACAAGAACGAAGAATTGGTTGGGGTGGATGCCGGGGAGAATACCAGCAAATACACCAAGAGCTATTCCGATAAATGAAAACAGCAAGATATATAGCATAACTAATTGTTGATTTTTTGTGACTAAAAAAATTTTGTGAAACGGCTTATCTTCTGTTAGTAGAGTATTTGCAATTATGTGTAGGTGTTTGTGAAAATTTTACTATCTTACATGTAGGTTTATTGCATCGATTAAATTTTCAATGGGAGATTTTCCGTTAACATCATATTTAGGAACAAAGACTTTGTATTCTGGAATTTTCATCCATTCCCCTGGTAATATAGCATCATCACTATGAGAAATTATTGGAGGAACTCTAAACCTTTGTCTTCTCAATTCTTCTATAAATTGCCATCCATACCTGAAACGATAGTCATCATCTTTATAACGATTACCTCCTTCTCTCGGATCACACCACAAGTTATGGTCACAAATAACTAAATCAGGTTCTTTTCCCTGTTCTTGAAATTGTTGAAAAAAACGCAAAGTTGCATCAGGGTCACCACCTAAAACACAATATTGGGCAAATGCTTCCTGAAGGACAGAAACTGTTTTCCATGCGCCAATCCTAGTTGTACCCTGTGTAAGATGATCATCAACGTAAATAATAATTCTTTCACCTGTTATAGGATCGAAGTATATTTTCCCTCCGTATATAGGTATTAGCAGACTTTTTCTGAAAGTTGGTTGTTCGGCTCTTCTAGTACCTGCTGCCCAAGAACATCTGAGAAGTCTGTTTTCTCTGGCTTCATATCGATTCCTAGAAGTGTACAGTGGTGAGGGATAATCATTATCAATTACTTTGACTTCTAATAAATCTTCTTTTGTAGTGCCTAATTCAGAAGCATAACTTTCTAAAATCCAAGGAACTCTTGGAAATGCTTCGGAAAAGGGCATATTCATAACAAAACAATTAAACTTTAAATTTGTTTCAGAGATCGAAATAATATCAGGCCTCGCCACAAAAAATTTTCTGTAAACTTTAAATTTGCTCCTATCCAAATTAACACACATGATACCAGGAATGAACCCAAAGCAGTTGGAAGCTGCGCTAAAACAATTAGGAATGAAAATGGAAAATCTGTCGGCAACCCAAGTAGTAATCAAGACAGATGAGGGGGATATAACAATCAACAATCCGCAGGTCGTGAAAACAACAATGAAGGGTCAAATAGTCTATCAAGTGTCTGGGAGTCCGGAAGAAGCAGCATTCAGTGAAGAAGATGTGAAGCTAGTGATGGAGCAGACTGGTGTGGAAGACAGGAAAAAAGCAGAGGAAGCCCTGAAAGAAACAAACGGAGAAGTAGTGGAAGCGATAATGAAGCTAAAATCCTAGCCTTTCTTAATTTTTTTCGCCATATTCATGAATTCAGGCTTAGTTAATGAAAGTCCAATCATTACCATAACTCCAGATGCGATCGAAATATTTCTGTAAGGCGGGATAAAGAATAAGACAGCCATCAAAATGAGTATAGCTAGATTAATCTCCCAAAAGTATCTGAATATTTTCTCTTCCCTCCTGTCAGTTTTCAACAGGATGAATTGCACTGCGGTTATCAGAGTGCCAAAACCAAACCCAAGCAAAATATAACTATCGACAACAACCTTATTTACAGCTGACGGGAATGATATTAAAATCATCAAAACAACCACCACCCATTTTATCCAGCCTTTGCCTCCGCTTTTAATAAAGGCAAATATCATGCAAAAAACTAAAAGAATCATTGCGAACACACGCGATGAAACCAAGCCTAAAACCAGCAAAACTTCAGTGGCAAAAACCCCTAAAATTAACCCAGTTATTTTAACACTCTTAAACCTTAGAAAACCATAAGCGCACGAAGCAATTGCCAGCCCTAAAACAGCATAAGCCGCAAGATTAAGCAAGGCTTTCCTTTCGGGCTGAACATCCAATCTTTGAGCAACCCTTATATCAGCCAGCCTCCCGCTTTCCAGAAAAGCGGTCAGAACCTGCAATTTTCTGCTGGCCTCTTCTTTTGTATTTTCAACTCCCCATAAAATCACTCTTTCTAAATCCTTGCCAGCATCTGCTTGGGTTACTGGGACGCTAGTGAAGATTTCCCCGTCAACCAACACAACCAAAGGGCCTTCAAGGAAATTCTCTCCCTGTGGGTTTACCATTATAGGCTGGCCTTTAGTCACCTTCTTGAAGTTTTCTTGAGCCTTTACCGAAAGATCCACAATCAAGCCATATTGGAAGACTTTTCCGCTTTGTGTCAGCCCTATATTCTTGCTGAGGCTTGAGACATTTACATCATTATCATCAAAAACATCAAGGAAAAAGCTAGTGTAATTCTCGGTGATATTTTGGACTTCTATCTCAACGCTGTCTAAAGAAAATTTATCGCCAACATCATAGTTTTTGTTGTATATCATAACGCCTTCATCTATTGTGAAGTTGTAAGCCTTGTCATTCAACAGGATTTTGCCGGTATTGTTCTTTATCTCGGCGATTTCCATGAATTTAACCGATACAACACCAGGCTGAAGGATGTTCTCGATTTTATCCTCCTCGCTTGAGTCAAAAATAATGTTAAAGCTTTTATCAGAATCCTTGCTGATTTCCAAATCTGTTAATCCGTAAATTTTTCCTCTAGAAGCTATTTTTTCCATTTCTGCGTCAACAGAATCGCTTTCAATTATGAATTTTCTTCCCCCTCCAATATCAATGCCAAGCCTAATCCCGTCATTTTCAAAATTTTTGACCCTTACATCAATGGTTTGGTTATTTCCTATATCACACACTCTAGGTCCTCCATTGACTATCAGGCTTATCTTTCCTTTCAAGTCTTTTACCGATGAGTAAAAAGACGCTGAATTCGTTACATCTTTTTCATTGATTTTTGTGACAACTGAATTGTATGTCAGGATTTCTTTGCATGCACTGTCTTTAGATACACCAGTGACAACCACGCCTGATTTTTTTGCGATAAGCGGGTAGGCTAGGAAAACCAATGATAGAAATACCAGGACGCTAATTGTTATGAGCCTTATCTCGTTTATCGCTTTCATTCCTTCACCGTTAGCCTAATTGTTTATGATTTAGAGATTTAAAAGTTTAAAGTTTGCAAAACTAATATATTTTTTGATTAGCATGTGGGCTCTAATAGGAACTTTTCTTATTTCAGTGTTTTTTTCATTGCTTTCCACGAAAATATTGATACCCTTCTTTAAGAGAAACAAGATAGTTGCATTAGACCTCCAGAAAAAAGACACGCCTTTGGTTGCCAACAGTGGCGGGATACCAGTGTTTTTCGGTCTTTTTATGGGTTTGATGTTTTTTATTGGAGTTCAGGTTTTTGTTTTTGACGCTACACAGTATCTGGTTTTCCTTTTCGCGGCTATCCTGACAATATTCTTGATAACTATCATCGGCTTCTTTGATGACCTGAATGTCAAGGAGGTTTTGGAGGGGAAGAAGAAGATTAGGACAGGGCTAAAACAATGGCAGAAGCCTTTGCTTACACTTCCTGCGGCTATTCCACTTATGGTTGTCAAAGCCGGGTTTACCACGCTTTTCATCCCTTTTATTGGGAATGTTAATTTTGGCCTTCTGTATCCGTTAATTCTGGTTCCAATCGGTGTTGTTGGGGCTGCGAATGCCATCAACCTTTTAGGTGGGTTTAATGGATCAGAGGCTGGGATGGGGATTGTCTACTGCACGACTCTTGGGATATTTGCTTTGATAATCGGGGAGGTTATTTCCGCTGCTATATTCTTTTCTTGCGTAGGCGCTTTAATAGGGTTTTTAAAATACAACTGGGTCCCTGCGAAGATTCTCTCCGGCGACAGTATTCAGTATCTGCTTGGCTCTGTTGTTGCATCTGGAGTGATACTTGGGAACATGGAGAAGTCTGGGCTGTTTTTAATGATACCTTTTATGATTGAGTTTCTTCTTAAGCTGAGGGGGAGGCTTCATGTTCACTGCATGGGCAAGCTTAGATCAGATGGGAAATTGGATCCGCCTTACGGGAAGAAGATATATTCCTGGACTCATATTATTATGAATATAAGACCGATGACTGAGAAGCAGGTTACTTGGATGCTGATATTGATGCAAGTCATGTTTTCGGTTGCGTTCTTTTTGGTGTTTTTTATATTCTTTTGAGTTGTTTTTAGGTTAGAGAGAGTTTATTTGTGAAATTGGTGGGAATTTATATGGTGAAAACTATAGATTTCAATGGATTTAATGTTATTACTATTATATAGTAAAATAGAGAAATGTTTATATATGGATCAATATATATGGTGTTTGTTGGGTAACTATGAAAAGAATAAGAATAGACCGTATTGGGGGTAATCGTAATCAAGGGGATTTTGAATCTCTCGAAGAACTGCAAAGTTTATTGGGAGAAACAACTGATAAAAAGACTCCATTCGACGATATTCTAGTTGATGCAGGTTTACTGGACATTCTAAGAGAATTATATGTTTTTGATAATTCTGGTAGATCTGGTCCTCTTTTTGGTTTTCTCAGAAAAGAAAATGATTCTCTTCACGTTGCTTGTGGCGGAAATCGCACAGGGGAAGTGAGGATAGTGGTTAATAATGACAGTTTTAGAAATTATGTGGAAAGCCATGAACCTTTTTCAGCTTTTGTTAAACTATTCCCCACAAGAACGGAGGGAAATACATTCATAACTGTTTCTGATTGGTTTGGTTTTTATGAGAGAATGGAATATTTGAGAGAAAAAAGAATGGGTTATATAGAAATCCCATTTTCCCAGGGGGAGGATGAAGAACTCAAAGTAACTACTATGAGACTTACACAACCTTCAAAACCAACTGCAGGTGGGATATTATATAGAATGGTGGAAAAAACATTTGATACCAGTGGAAATAAAATTTCAGAAAGGATTGGGATTTTTATAAAAAGAAAGGGTGATTCCTATATTTATTATCCAAAAAACATATTGGAAGAAAAATTGTTGGAAAAATCCCCATATACCCCTCACTCTAACCTTGGTTATGCTTCAGGGACTTCTCTATCATTGGTAGCTTTGATGGGGGGTCTTTATTTGGCAAAAAACTGGAATAATTATTCAAGGAAGAGAAAAATTATTCAAGGAGCAGGCACATTGTTCGGTGCTTTACTTGGTGTTGCATCAATACTTTCTCAATATCAATTGAACAAGAGCCAATAATAAACTCCCGACAATTCTTGAAAAAGAAGTAATTTCTAATCCTTCTAATCCCAAACAATAGTTATGAAAATAGCTCTTGTAGCAAGCGGTGGAGGACATTTAAAAGAGATATCCTTCATAGAAAGCTTTTACAAGAAGCACGACCATTTCTTTGTAACATTTGAAAGACCCAACAGCATCAGCCTCGCCAAGAAAGAGAAAGTGCATTTTGTCATAGACCCTAAAAGAAACCCAATCAAGCTAATCCAGAACATAATTCAGTCCATAACCATATTCCTAAAAGAAAAACCTGATGTAATAATCTCGACTGGAGCCGGGGTTGCAATACCCATCTGTTACTTTGGAAAATTGTTTGACGCAAAAATTATTTTCATCGAAAGCTTCTGCAGGACAGAAGAGCCGTCGCTCACAGGAAAATTAGTTTACCCAATCTCAGACCTGTTCATCTACCAGTGGGAAAAGCTGAAAGAATTCTATCCTAACGGTATTTACGGAGGGTTGTTGATATGATCTTTGTCACAGTTGGAACAGATACCCATCAATTTGACAGGCTGATTAAAGCTATGGACGATCTTGTCAAGAAAAAGGCAACCAAAGAAAAAGTAGTCGCGCAGATAGGGAATAGCACTTACGAGCCAAAGAATTTTGAATACTTTAGGTTCAAGCCATATGAGGAAGTTGAAGAGTTGACAAAAAAATCAAACTTCGTGATCTCCCATGCTGGAGCAGGCTCAATAATGCTAGCATTGGAAAATAAAAAACCAGTGATAGTTGTGCCTAGGCTAAAAAAATATGACGAGCATGTGAACGACCACCAGATCGAGATAACAAAAGAACTGGAAAAACAAGGGAGGATACTTGGGGTGTATGATATCTCCGAGCTCAAAGAAAAAATCAACAAAGTCGAAAAGATGAAGAGCAAATCTTTCCCTAAACCTAGAATACCAGGAATAATCGAAAACTTCATCAAATCTAGTTTCTAACTACTTCTTTCCAAATCTTTTCTTTGCAATAACCTTAACTGCATTCAAAGCTCTCTTAGGATCCTGCACAGCTTTCCTTATCAATCTCTTAGGGTCATGTCTCAATGTCTTTTCTATCCAGCCGCTTTTGCCCATCCAGTTCTTGTCGCAAATTTCCCTCGCTCTAAAATAAACTTTCTGGAATTCTTCCAGTGGTATTGTATCATCAAGCAGAAGAGGAACCTTATAATTCTCGTGCCTTAATAACGTCCAGTCCATATCATCGCTGACTTTGCCTCTTTCTTTTGCTATCTGCCATATCAATGTCCCTGGAAAAGGCGTCATCACAAAATGCCAAAGCTTGTAAGCGCCATTATCATACATGAACTTGATCAGGCCAAGCGTTTCCTTCATGTCTTCTATAGTCTCGCCAGGGGAACCGAAAATGAAGCTCCCATAGACTTTTATCCCATACTTTTTTCCTAGCAGGCACGCTTTTTTATTGTCTTCAACTGTTACATTTCCGCCCTTGAGCCAATTGAGCATTCTTTCGCTTCCGCTTTCAAAACCGAAGTTCATAGACCTGATATTCAAATCCTTCAGTATCTTCATCATCTCGTCGTCCATCAAGTTAGCCCTGGGCTGGCATGAGAATGCAATCTTCCCCTTTAACCCTTCTTTCTCAAGAAGCTTAGCCAGTTTTTTAAGCCTTTCCTTGTCGATAACGAATGTGTCATCTGTTATTTGGAAATGGTCTATCCCATATTTCTCAATTCTGTCTTTGATTTCTCTCATCACATAGTCTAACGAATGGAAGCGGACTCTCTGCCAAAAAAGTTTGGTTGAACAAAATTTGCATGAAAATGGGCATCCGCGCTCAGTCATCAATAATGTTTCCTTACCATCTTTCTCATTCCAACTCACCCATCTTTTCATAAAATATCTTCTATCAAGAAACGACAGGTCTTTCATCGGTATTGTATCAAGGTCCTTTATTAACTCGCGTTTTTCTGTCTTCACTAATTTTCCTTTATCCCAAAAAACAAGCCCTTTAATTCTTCTCAGTTTTCTTGGATCAAATTTCCCTTCTTTCTCATAGAGTTTCATTAATTCTAGAGCAGTTTCTTCTCCTTCCCCAGCCACGCCTATATTCATATCTTTTGTCAAACATTCAGGCAGGGTAGATATATGTATTCCCCCCATGATGACGACCACGTCTTTTCTTTTTTCCTTGATCAACTTAGCAAGCCTCACAGCCCTGTCATAATACGCTGTCATTGATGATATACCGATGACATCAAACTTCTCCTTGAAAACACCTTTACTTACATTTTCCCAAGTGGCGTCTATTATTTTTGTTTCCTTTAATCCCATGTATTCTTTCAAATATGTTGCGATTGAAACTAATCCCATAGGTGGATGTTTCTCATCTTCAAAAACATTAACCAAGGCTAGCTTCATAAAACCACTCTACAAAATTTAGATAAATACTTATTTAATTTAAGCTTAAAAAGAACACTATATTTGTGAGTTAAATGCCAAAAAATAAAACAGAATTTTTTTATTACAATATACACGGGTTAAAAATACAGACAAATTTCGATGTAAAATTCTTCGGGGAATCCATACCAGATTATTTCTCTGTTAAAAAACTGAGCAATTCCGACCTCAAAATATTCAAAGTAAAAGACATATCAGAGCAAGGCTTCAAAATGAGAGCCCCTCCATACACTCTAACAAAAGGAAAATCCATGCTTCACAGGTATTCATTTGCAATTCCATGTAAATTCTCCCTGACAGATTTGGATGGCAAGACAACAATAGAATTCACAGACTTTTATCATAAATTGATAGGGACAAAACATATATTCCACAATATACTTCAGATAAAATTCCTTCAGAGAAATATGCTTATGATTCATGCAGCGTGTGTGAATAAAGATGGAAAAGGAATCATAGTAACTGGATGGGATAAATCTGGCAAAACGACCACAGCCTCGATAATAGACAACCAACTTCTCTCAGATGATATAACAATAACAGATGGAAAAATGTTTTATGCATATCCAAGGACTATAAGAAAATTCACCGGCTTTAAATTCCCACTACAATCCCAGCTTTCATACATTCCATATTTCAATAGGTTTCTTAAAAAAATAATTGGCTATGAAGAGAGGTTTGACATTAAACCTAGAACAAAGTCAGTGAAGCCTGACTATATATTTGCAATCAGGAGAGAAGGCAGGGGAATAAAAAAATTAACGAAAGAAGAAGCGGTCAGATTCCTTATGAACCAGTCAATGTACCACGGGGCGTTTTCTGACCCGAAATTTTTGTTGTTTGCCTACGCTTCGTATTACGATTTTGACATACCGATCATGTTTAAGAAGCGATTGAAAATTTTGGAAGACTTGTGCTCGAAGACTAAGAATTATATGGTGATGTCTGAAGACAAAACCGAGCTAGCAGAGATGATGAAGAAAACACTGAAGAAAAGCTAATTTTTTAGCCGATATTCTACATATATTTCACTGAAACCCCCAATCCAATAACACCAAAACCTTTCGCAGAACTTTGTATTCAAGTTAGCAAAGAAGGAAAAGAAGCTGCTTATCACTTTTTTAGGCAGAGTCTCTCTGTAAGATGAGTAGTTCAGCTTCAATTTTTCTATTCTAAAATTTGTGTCCCTTTCCAAATCGATAAAGCTTTGGCATGCATAATAGTGTTTGTGATCAGGGTTGCCATATGCGTTGACACATGAAAAATGCGGGACTCTTATAATAAGCTTCCCTCTAGGCTTTAGGATTCTTTCAACTTCTTTCAATACCTTGAATGGCTTTCTCAAGTGTTCAAGAACATGTGACATGTAGACAGCATCAAACTCATTCTTTTTGAAAGGATAAGGAAGTTTATTCAGATCACGAATTATGTCAGCATCACTATTAGGATTTTTATCTATTCCAATAGAACTAGGATATTTTCTTTTGCCGCAGCCAATATCCAATATTTTCATTTTTTTGCTTATGGAAACCCACCTTTTTAACTTCGTAGCCGAGAATTTTCCTACCTTTCGAGAGGGGATGAATCAGTTTTAGTAACAATTATGAATTGATAATTATTTATAGTCATTCTACTTATATATACTTATGTGGAAATCAATAAAGATAAAGGAAAAAACGAAGAAAGAACTAGACAAACTAAAAATTCATCATAGGCAAAGTTATAACGAAATTATAATGGAGATGATAAAGAATGCAACTCACACAACAAATAAAAATTGAATCAACAGAAGAACAACAAAAGGTTCTTTGGGACTTGTCAGAAAAATGTAGGCTTATTTACAACCTTGCTCTTAAAGAAAGAAAAGATAACTGGAAAACAAATAGAGACAAACCTAAAGAGCAAAGAAATTACATCACATATATAGATCAACAGAACCAACTGCCAAAAATAAAAGAAAAATACCCAGAATATAAGTGGGTTTATTCAAAGGTTTTACAACTAACTCTCAAGAAATTGGATGCTAATTTTAAGTCATTTTTTGTTCTGAAAAAGAATGGTAATAAGAGTGCTAATCCCCCAAAATTCAGAGGCAAAAAATATTTCACAACCATGTGTTACAATCAAAGTGGTTTCAAAGTAGAGGATGGTTTCGTAGAATTATCCCACAGACACCCTTCTGATATTGACCTAAAATTTGAAATCCCTGAGAAATTCACTTTTGAAAAATTGTATCAAGTATCAATCTACCAAAAAGACAATGACTTTTTTGTTTCAATAGTTTATGAAAAAACAAGGAAAGAGTATATTGATAACGGTAAATATCAAGCATTTGATTTGGGAGCAACAAAACACACAGCAGTAAATAGCGAAGGAAAATTCATAGAGTTCACAAACAAGAGGCTAGACAAGTATTGGGAATCAAAAATCCAAGAAGTTCAAAGCAAAAGAGACCATTGTAAAAAGAATAGTAAAAAATGGAAATGGTATGACAAAAAGCTGAACAAGATGAAAAGAAAATCTGCAAATCAGTTGAAAGATTTTCAACATAAACTATCAAGAAAAATAGTTGATAATACCAAAGCAAATACAATAATAGTTGGAAAATTATCAGTAAAACAATTAACACAAATAAATAAATATGAAAAAGGACTACATAGATCAATACATAATACAGGTAATATTTTTCGTTTTGTTAGATTTCTGACCTACAAAGCAGAACTTGTAGGTAAAAGAATAATAGAAATCAATGAAAGAGGAACTACAAAAGAATGTTGTGTGTGTGGTAAAAAACAAGACATGCCATTACACAAAAGGATATATGAATGTGATTGCGGAAACGGAATTGATAGAGATAAGAACTCGGCAGTAAATATATTAAAACGTTTCCTATCACAGAACGCCTTGTGGACAGGTGACCTTGAAAAGGTCTTCTGCGAACAGTCAAAGGTAAAACAAAAATTTCCCAAGTTGGGTTCGGAGAACTCGCAGGAAGCTCCTTGTGAAAGCTAGAGTAGTCCACTAATTATTTAACAAGATATTAAAACATGATTTTATGAGAATAGGCATAGTGATCAGGCACTGCAGAAATTTTAAAGCGTCGAGGTATGTAATAGAAGTATCAAGATATTTCTGTGATAAAGGGCATGAAGTTCATGTATTCACAAGCGAGTGGGATAATCTCGATAAAAGGGTTGTTATTCAAAAAATCCCAAAAATTACAAACATTTTTTTTATTCAAGAGATGATTTTTTTGATAATAACCTCTATAATTCTGAAATTCTATAAGTTTGATGTTACATTATCGCAGGCAACCAGATATTTTTCTCCAGATGTCTGTGAGATGCAGTTTGTCTATAAGAGATGGTCTGAAGAAAGAAAGTCAAGCAAGAATGTTGGCAAAGACCTTAAGCTAAAATTCAGGGAGTTGAGATTGAGAGGGCAGGATATATTCTCCCCATTTATGGAAGGTTTCAATTTAAGAAACTGCAAACAAATAATAGCAATTTCTGATATTGTTAAAAAAGAAATAGAAAATTTATACAAAATATCACCGGATAAAATAAATATTGTTCATAGTGGGGCAAATCTAGAGTTCTTCAATCCCAAAAAAAAGAAATATAGGAACCAGATCTTTAAGAGGCATGGGATAGACCAGAAAAATATATTACTTATTTTCGTGGGAAATCCTTTTGACAGAAAAGGCCTTGAATACGTGATAAGAGCTTTGCCAAAAGTTAAAAACAAAAAAACAAATCTTCTTGTGATAGGAAGAAAAGATGTTTCAGATATGCCATTCTACCAAAAATTATCTGAAGAGTTGAATATTGCAAAAAAAATTAAATTCATTGGTCTGACACCAGAAGTGGATAAATATTTAGCATCTTCTGATATGTTTTTGTTCCCGACTTTGTATGAGCCTTTTGGTCTTGTTATTTTAGAGGCCATGTCATCTGGCATTCCTGTGATTACTTCTAAGGCTGCTGGGGCTGCTGAATTGATTGAAAATATGAAAGATGGAATTATACTCAAAAATACAAAAGATTATAATGAGATTGCACAAAAGATTAATTATCTGCTTGAAGATAAGGAAAGAATGAAAGAGATGGGAAAGAGAGCAAGAATGAGGGCAGAGAAATATTCTTGGAATGCTGCAGCAGAAAAAATGTTAAAAGTTTTTGAAAAGGTGAAAAAATGAAAATTTTAATGTTAAATCCACCATTTATACCTAAATATTCTAGGCAGAGTAGAAGCCCTGCAAAGACGAAGGGTGGGACAATTTATTTTCCGTACTTTTTAGCCTATGCTGCTGGCGTTCTTGAAAAAAATGGGTTTAACGTCAAATTATTGGATGCCGTTGCAAAAGATCTATCTCATGATGAGACTTTAGATGTTATTAAAAAATTTAATCCTTCTTTAGTTGTTGTTGACACGAGCACGCCAAGCATAATTAATGATGTTGAATTTGCCTCTAGAATCAAGAAAAAATTAGAAAATGTTCATGTAAATTTAGTCGGCACCCATCCTACCCATCTTCCAGAAGAAACCCTTAAGATGTCAGATAAAATCGACTCTGTCTGTGTTTGGGAATATGATTATACCGTTCGTGATCTTGCAATAGCTTTGGAAAAAGGAATGGATTTAAAAAATGTAGAAGGATTGTGTTTTAGGGGAGGAAAAAAAATTGTAAAAAATAAATCAAGAACATTGATCCAAAATTTAGATGATCTGCCGTTTGTTTCCGAAGTCTACAAAAAACACCTCAATATCAAAGATTATTTTTATGCTTCTGTCGAATACCCACAAGTCACAATTCTAACAGCAAGGGGATGTCCTTATAACTGCACTTTTTGTAACAGCCCATTCAAGGCTTCTTATAGGTTTAGGAGTGTTGAAAATGTTATTCAAGAGCTTGAATTCATCAAAAATGAATTACCAGAAGTCAGGGAAGTGATGATAGAAGATGAAACATTTCCTGCTGTTAAATCAAGAACAATAAAACTCTGTGATGAAATAATAAAAAGAAAAATAAATATGAAATGGTCTTGCAATGCACGTGTGAATACAGATTTTGAAACACTCAAAACAATGAAAAAGGCAGGGTGCAGATTATTATGTGTCGGGTTTGAATCCCCAGTTCAAGGAATACTAGATAGTATAAAAAAGGGGACTACAAAAAATACTCAGATCGAATTCATGAATAATTGCAACAGACTGGGTTTGTTGGTAAATGGCTGTTTTATCCTTGGATTGCCCGGGGATACAAAAGAGACCATTAGAAATACAATCGAGTTTGCAAAGTTATTGAATCCTGACACAGCACAATTTTATCCGTTGATGGTTTATCCTGGCTTGCCTGCATATGAATGGGCAAAACAAAAAAAATATTTGACAACAGAAGATTATTCTAAATGGCTGACAAAGGAAGGATGGCATAATTGTGTTCTTGACAGGCCAGATTTATTAGGTGAGGAATTGCTTAAAATGTGCGATAAGGCTAGAATGGAATTCTATTTAAGGCCCAAATATTTCATAAAAAGATTAAAATTTTTGGCTAGAGGCAAAGGCGAAATAAAAAGGGTTATTATTGGTGGAAATACATTTTTTAGATATTTAATTAAAGTTCTTAAACATAATGAATAGGATTGTTTTTTAAATGCCAGATTTATGAGTTAAATAGTTTAAAATAAAAATTAAATTCTGAAGATAATGAAATACAATTTTATAATTCTTGGCGGGGGAATAACAGGATTATTTGTTGGGTATAAATTAAGTGAGAGAGGAAAAAAAGTCTTGATAATTGAAAAATCAAAGGATTTAGGCGGTTTGTTGGGGTCAATTCAAACTAAAGGAGACCCAATCGAAAAATATTATCATCATGTATTTGTCAATGACAAGAATTTTCTTGAGTTGATCAAGGAACTGAAAATTAATGATAAATTCAATTGGTTTGAATCCAGCCTGGGTTTTTACAATAAAGGAAAAATATACGATCTATCAACACCTTTTCATTTTGTTTGGTTTAAGCCCCTCAATATAATTGAAAAATTAAGATTCGGCCTTTTTACTCTTAAAATAAAATTGATGAAAAATTTAGACAGATTGGATGATAAAATAGCTGAAGATTGGATAATCGAAAATGTTGGTAGGGATGTTTATGAGAAATTTTTTCATCCGCTGCTAAAAAGTAAATATGGCGGAAACTCGGACAAAGTATCTGCTGCGTGGTTTATAGAAAGAATTAAATTAAGAACAACCGGCGGCATAAGCAGGGAAAAACTCGGCTATATGAATGGAGGGTTTAATCTTTTGGTGAAAATTTTAGAAAAAAAAATTTTAGAAAATGACGGAAAAATTCTGAGAGAAAAAAATATCAGTAAATTAATTATTAAAAATAATTTAATTCAAGGAGTAATTTTTGATGGAAAAAGGATCAAATCTGATTATGTTATAAGCACAATCCCATTGCCTGAGCTTGCAAAATTCAAAGAACTGCCAGAAGATTTTAGAAAAAAAGTATCAAAAATAAAATACCAAGGGGCTATATGTCTGATTCTTGGTTTAGACAGGCAATTGACTGATTTCTATTGGACAAATATAATTGACGAATCTTCTATAGGGGCTTTGATAGAGCACACAAACTTTCAGCCGCTGGAAAAATATAATGATAATATAATTTACTTGGCAAGCTACCCTGATTTTGAATCAGAAGTTTGGAGCATATCAGAAAAAAAAGTTTTTGAAAAATATTTTGATGAATTGAAAAAATTATTTCCAGATTTAAAGCGAAAAAACGTCAAATGGTGGAAATTATCAAGGGATAAAAATGCAGGCTTAGTGTATGAAACAGGCTATAGAAAAAAAAGAATCAGAAACAAAACCCCAATTAATAATTTAATTATTGGCGGGATGTTTAATGGGTATCCAGAAAGATCAATAGAATCATCTATATCTGCTGGAAAAGATATTTTAAAATTAGTCGAGGGTTAAAATGAAAGAAAGAGAGGCAAGAAAAATGAATGTATTGATGGTAGTTGGTTTATGCGTAATAGCCGCGGTCTTAGGCCAAATATTCCAAAAAAAAGGAATGAAAGAAGTCGGGGAGATTTCTATAAAGGAGTTGTTTTCACCTAAAATCTTAAATATAGTTTTTCAAAAGTATGTCTTTATTGGGATCACATTCTATGTTTTAGGCTCAGGCCTCTGGTTGGTTGCGCTATCGAAAGGCGATGTTAGTAAGATTTATCCGCTCCTTGGAACAGGGTATATTTTCACTGCTATTCTAGCATTCTTATTTTTAGGAGAGAAATTGACAGCTTTGAGAATAATAGGGGTATTGTTGATTTCATTGGGGGCTTATTTCACTATACTTTCATAATTTGATTAATATGGAAACAAAACAGCCAAAAGTTTCAGTGGTTATACCAGTATATAATGAAGAAGATCAATTGGAATGGAGCATAAATAATGTAATGAAAGTATGTAGAAAAAATTACGGGAATAATTTCGAGATAGTAGTTGCGAACAACGCATCAAAAGACAGAACATTGGAAATAGCAAAAAAATTATCCAAAAAATATAAAGAAGTTAAATACATTCACCTAAATGAAAAAGGAAGAGGAAGGGCATTAAGGAAGGCATGGTCAATACTTGATGGAGACATTCTATGCTATATGGATGTGGATCTGTCAACTGACTTAAAGCATTTGAAACAGCTTACTGATGCAATAAAAAATGGGGCCGATGTTGCATTTGGGACGAGGCTTGTCCCTGATTCTGAGACTGAAAGATGCTTCACCAGGACGCTTTATTCTAGAACTTACAATCTGCTGCTGAAATTATTTTTCAATGCGAAATTCACAGATGCGCAATGCGGCTTCAAGGCAATAAACAGCAAAGTAGCTAAAAATATAGTCCCTTATGTTGAAGGGAATAAATGGTTCTTTGACTCAGAGCTATTGATAAAAGCTGGAAGAAATGGGTATAAACTCGCAGAAATTCCAGTTCTTTGGGTGGAAGATTTAGGCACAACTGTAAATATAAGAAAAATAATAATCGAATACCTGACATGCATACTTAAATTAAGGTATGATCTATGGTTTAAAAAAGTTAAAACAAATTAATAATAACATGAAGATTTTACTTATAAACCCGCCTCAGGTATTCTCGAAGTCGCAAGTGGCTGCTAGTGTGATACCTCCCTTAGGCTTAATGTACCTCGCATCAGTTTCTCAAGAAAAAGGCTATGAAGTGAAGATAATAGACGCTTTAGTAGAAGCTCCTGATAAAATCAATGGTTTTGATGAAAACACCGGCTACCGCGGCCTCAATTTTGATGATATAGTAAGGCTAGTCCCAAAAGATACCGATATTATTGGCATTTCAAATCTATTCACATTTGCATACCCGATTGTAAAAGAACTCTCAAAAAAAATTAAGGAAAAATTTG
>PFTQ01000027.1 GCA_002789635.1 Candidatus Aenigmarchaeota archaeon CG_4_9_14_3_um_filter_37_18
TCTGGCAAAAGAAAGAAGAAAGAATAGACACCTGCTTATTGTGCAAGGGAATTTGGCACAATATGATGCGAATTGGTTAATTTTGTCCCACAGTCGTATCTTACCTGTTCGTTTATACTCCTTGTATAATTGTTGAACTCTTCTTCTAGAAATCTTTTGAGCGATTGCTATCTCTTTAGTCTGTTTTCCGTTTTTCTTCCATCTTATTATCCAATCTATTTTCTTTTGTGTTAGCATTAAAGGAATAGCATTGGAGGTACGAAATAATTTCAGGACTCTACATTTCGACTTGAGCCCATTTGGATAAGAAATGGCTTGCAACAAAACCTATGTAAAACACGAAAATTTTGGGCTTTCAGAAGGAATTGTATATTGAAAGGTTATAACCTAGCCTCTTAAACTCAAATAGAAAACTAAGCCCAATTAACCTTATTTTCTTAAAATAAAAGTTTAAATTCGTTTTTTTCGATTGAAAGGTTTATAAAATCTCCCTTTAAACGAAAATGTTTAAATAATCTACAATCCAATTTTTATTCTAGTTATGGAGGTGTTTGAATGGTTAGGGATTTTCCGCTTGCCCCTTTAGAGAACATTGCAAGAGAGGCTGGAGCTGAAAGAGTATCTGTATCAGCTGTAAAGGCATTGAAGGAGTCGGTTTTAGACGCTGCAGAAGCAATTGCAAAAGATGCTGTAAGCGCTTCACATCATGCAGGCAGAGTAACAGTAAAATCCAGCGATATCAAGATCGCCTGCAGATAGGCTTAAGGTGAATTAATGGGAGATACTACAATCAAAAACTTAAAGAAAGGCGGGTTTATACTTATTGATGACATTCCCTGCAAAGTAGTTGCTGTAAACATTTCCAAATCCGGCAAGCACGGCGCTGCTAAAGGCAGGGTTGAAGGCATGGGCTTATTTGACGGAAGAAGGAGAAACATAATCAAGCCCGCTGATGCCAAAGTATCAGTCCCTATTCTTCTTAAAAAACAAGGCCAGGTCCTTGCAATAGTCGGAGAGAAAGTTCAGCTTATGGATATGGTTGATTATTCTACTTTTGAATTGGATATGCCTGAAGAGATGAAAGGCAAGCTAGAATCCGGGCAGGAAATTATTTATTATGAGATACAAGGCGTAAGGACGCTTCAAGCTCCAAGGTAATTATTTGCTTAAGACAAGGCCGCTTTCTTCCAGTTTTTCAATTATTCCTTTCAATGCGGCTTGGACTATATCTCTATTGCCGTCAACAGAAAAAACATCGGCCATGCTCTCAAGATTGGTTTCGCCGTCACATTGGACCCAGACCATGAAAGCGATAGGATCTATTGTTACGTTTTCTTTAGTTTTAGGGTCTACAAGGACATAAGCATTGCCTACTCTTGTCCATGCCATTTCTTTTGTTTTTTTGGGCAGATTCACTCGGCTTCTCCTTCCTCTTGCATAGGCGTGGCAATGTGCTTGATCAGGACTATATCCCCAATAGATTCAACCATCTGGTAAGGGACTATCACTCCTTTCTTGTTTCCTACTATCTTGCCGAGAAATGTCCCTTTGGCTGCTTCTATGACTATAGCCCGCAGCTTAAACCTGGAAAGGTCGAATTCAACATCAGAGACTTTGCCGCAATAAAATCCCTTGTCAGTGAACACATCCTTGTTAAACATCTCCGAAACATCTTTTACAGTAATGGGCATTTTTTAAACCTCCTTGAAATTAATTATTAACTATTGACTTATTAAATTTTAAGAAATTAATAATTTAAGTGTATTCATGAAAAGCTGAGGTCGCTTAATCAGGTAGAGCACTGGCCTGCTATTTTTTGCAGATAGTCAGCGTCCTTCGGGACTTAAGGGTTCAAATCCCTTCCTCAGCGTTAATAGGAAATTTCCTAACGTTCGAACCCATCACCGTATCTTTAGAATGGTTGAGATTGATTTTTATATTGAGCAACTTTAGAAAAGTAGTTCTAAATGCATTTAAATCCTAACACCGATTATTTGTTAGTTAAGGGTCGATGGTCCAGCTGGTTAAGACGCTGATGATTAAGCGGAACCTTGACGATCTCTGGATCAAAATGGCAGAAATCGCAGGTTCAAATCCTGCTCGGCCCACTATAATATTTTTAGTATAATTTCTCTTCTTTTATTTTTCAGAGGATGATGAAATGGTATTTTAATTAAAAAATCTCTGAGTATTTTTTTTGAGCCTATATAAATTCTCCATTCTATGAGATCTCTATTAATCTCCCCTGGTTTAGATGGTGAAGGAAATTTATAAATTCTATTCGATATATTAAGTCTCTTGAGAGCCGCAGAGACATCTTCAACAAATCTTTTATCAGCTTGTAGAAAGACGAAAAATAGAGATTTTGTTCCTTTTTCAACATTGGATAAGCAACCATCTGTATCAAATAGACCAGAAAGATAACTTATGAGAAGTTTTTTATTTTTAAGAACAATTTTCGGTATTTTAATTTTACCTTTTTTATTTCCAACTGGAGAAAATAATGAGAAGAAGTGGTTAATCACTTTATTTCCAATTATTAAACGGTAATATTTACCTCTATCCATATCATATGTTTTGGGGGTGTAATCGAAAACGTCTTTAATAATTGGTTTTAGAATTTTTTCCAGATATTCCCTCGATTCACAAGTTATTGTAACATACCTTCTACTTTTATCTATAGAACCATCACCATGAATTACACCTATAAGATAAGATAATTTTTTCCCAATAACTTTTGGTAAAACACATTTTACTCTTCTAGAAGAAATGAAAGTAAATTCTTTATATATTTTTTCCATAATATTTTCATCAATACTTTGAAGGTTTCTAAGATATTTTAGAGGTATTGGAGATTTCCCATTCAACCAATAATAATAAGTCGAGATATGGACTTTATCCCTAACCAGTTTAAAAACATCAATCTTATTTCCAGCATGAATTTGTTTAAGTATATTATCTACACCAAAAATTACAAAATTTTCAGGAAATTTATCCAAATAGTTTTCTAAATTTATCATGATAATATTTAACCTCCCGTATTTTAATATATTTACAATCTATCATTCGAATAAAAATAAATGTTTATTAAATTAACTAACCTTAATTAGATAGATAAGCTCCCGTCGTCTAGTCCGGCCAAGGATGGCGGCCTTTCGAGCCGTAGAGGAACGAAGGTTTCGCGGAAACACGGGTTCGAATCCCGTCGGGAGCATTAGGAAAAAATCCTTTTTAGGCGATTTTATGTCTTACAGACCGATGATGCCGGAAAAACAAGTCCAAGAAAGACAAAAATGGCACGACAAAGCATATAACGAAATGAAAAATCGAAAAAATCTATCATTAACATACTTAGGCAGGAAATTCATAGTTCCAAAACAAGTTTTTCCACCTGCACCTATGTCAAAACTTCTTGGCAAGTCTGTTCTAAAAGAGGTAAAAAAGACAGATAGGGTGCTTGACATGGGAACAGGCAGCGGAGTTAATGCTATTCTTGCGGCTTCTAAGTCTTCAGATGTTGTTGCTGTTGATATCAATCCTTATGTCATAAGATGTGCAAAACTAAACGCAAAAAAGAACAAAGTAGATTCAAGAATAAAATTTCTGAACAGCGATTTATTTGAAGAGGTCAAAGGGAAGTTTGATTTGATTATATTTGACCCACCTTTTCGATGGTTTACACCAAGAGATATGTTAGAGAGGAGTGTAGCTGATAAGAATTACTCGACATTAACAGCCTTTTTCAGAAGCGCTAAAAAATATCTGAATGAAAATGGAAGAATTCTGATTTTTTTCGGTACTAGTGGCGATTTAAATTATTTGAAATTCTTGATTAAAAAACATGAGTTTAAGAAAAAAGAGATGGCTAGAAAAGAATTGAAAAAAAATGGCAGAAAATATGTGTATTACACTTACAAGTTGTCTGTAAGCTGACACCGATGAAGTGCATAATTTTCATCTCCTTGAATAGTACCAATATGAGATCACAAAACTACCCAAGCATACAAAACCCAAAGAACTATTGTAATAATATTCAGAAAGAACCCATAACTGATCATGTTCCTGAAGTTAACGTACCTGCTCCTAACAACAATCGCATTAGGCGGGGTGGCTATAGGAAGCATAAACGCCATGTCGCTGCAGACTGCAACCGTGAGTATCCCTAAAAACGGATTAAATCCAGCATATTTGTAGAATTGGACAATGACAGGAATGAGTGTTGCAGATAAAGCCGTGTTTGAGATCAGTTCTGTTGAAAAATTCGCGATCACAGCAGTAGCAATCAAGAAGACTAATTCATCCTTCGGAAGAAAACCCATGACCTGAATGAAAAGATCTGACACACCTACATTCAACAAGACATTGCCTAGTGCCAAAGCCCCGCCGATCATAAGAATAATATTCCATGGAATTTTAGCATCCTTTAGCCGGAGGATAGATTTTTTATTCGATTGTATGAAGAAGAGCGAGAATGACCCCAGTATTCCTATCATAATATCATTCAATTGGAACCCGATTTTTTCAGAGATGTAAGGCCTGAACAGCCACGCTAAAACCGTCAACACAAGAACCAGAATAACCAGTTTTGCTTCATGACTGAGTTTAATATCCTCGACTTTTACTACAATTTTTTCTGGCATCTTAGTCCTCCAGCTCATGTAGAGCCAAAGGACAAACAAAAGTATAAGGGTGAATGGCATTACAGCCTTCGCCCACATCATAAAACCTGTGCTGATGCCTTCTCTCATCATATATTCCGCTCCTATCAGGTTTGTGGTTGTGCCTATCAAAATGCCTGTCCCGCCAATGGATGCTGAGTAGGCTATTGTTAACAGGAGGTATGTCCTGTAGCCTTTGCCTTCGTTTTTTATTGCGGTTAGGATGCCCAACCCGATCGGAAGCATTAAGGCGGTTGCAGTTGTGTTTGCCATAAAAGTCGAGAGAAGGGCTGTTGATAGTATTACCCCGAGGATAGTGAGTTTAGCGTTTTTGCCGAATATTTTCAGGATCGAGAAAACGACTTTTTTGTCTATCTTCCACTTGGAGACAGCAGAAGAAAAAATAAAACCTGAGATGAATAGTAGCAGCACGCCAGAGAAATAATTCTTGGCAACGTCTAGAAAGGAAGTTAGTCCCAGAAGAGGAGCGGCGACCAAAGGGATTAGTCCTGTCACCCATAAAGGCACAATCTCGCTTGTCCAGAGGATTACACACAGGGAGAGGATGAGTAGTGATAATTTTATCTTCAGGTCTATTGTAGTCAAGAACACTGCGAACCAGACAAGGAGCAAGACCAAGAGCCAAGTCATTGTTTTCATGTCATCAATAGGTTATTAGTTTCTAGAAGTAAATAATTCTTGGGGTGAATTGTTTAACTTAAATATTTTTGATTTCACAAAGTTATTAATTATTCAGGCAGGGGTAGCAAAGTCTGGTCAAATGCACAGGCCTTAGGAGTCTGTCCGTTAGTCGGTTCGTGAGTTCGAATCTCACCTCCTGCATAGATTTTTCATCATATATCGGATAGATAAATTTATAAGCTATCCGATACAATAATTAATTGTGTTAATAGACGAAAAAATTTACGAAAGACTACTAAAAAAGAAAAAAGAACTTGATAGCTTAAGGCCTTTGCCGAAAAGTGCCCTTGAAAAACTTAAAAGTCAATTCGCAATAGAACTAGCGTACAACTCAAATGGAATAGAAGGAAATTCTCTCACTTTAAAGGAAACAAAACTAGTGATAGAAGAAGGAATAACGATAAAAGGAAAGACTCTTAGAGAGCATTTTGAAGCCATAAACCATCAGAAAGCATTTGAATTCTTGGAGAGTATCATCAAAACAAATGCTAGCATAACTGAAGACGTTATAAAAAATATTCATAGGATTATCTTAACTGGAGTAGAAGATGAGTGTGTTGGAAGATACCGAGATGTCAATGTTAGAATACTTGGAGTAATAAAGAGCCCTCCAAGATTCGAAAAAATAGGACAAAAGATGAAAGAGTATGAGGATTATATAAAGAAGAACCCTGAAAAGCTAAACGTTATAGAGATGGCGGCGGCAATCCATTATAAACTCGTTGAAATACATCCATTTATAGATGGGAATGGCAGGGCATCAAGGCTTTTGATGAATCTTTTCCTTATGCGTCATGGATTCCCAATTACAATAATACTAAAAGTAGAAAGAAAAAAATATTATGATACCCTCAAAAAAGCGGATGAAGGTAATTTAAAACCATTTATTGACTTTATAGCAAAAAATATTGAAAGAAGTCTGGACCTATATTTAGATTCATTTAAAGGTGGTCAGGGTTTTATTAGCTTGGCTGAAGCGTCAAAAGATTTTTCGTATTCACAGGAATACTTAAGTCTCCTCGCAAGAAAGGGAAGGATAGAATCTGTAAAGCTTGGCAGGAATTGGTTTATTAAAAAAGATGCGATAGAAAGGTATATCAAAACAAAGAAGAAATGAACCTGCTTATCTTAGAATAATTTCTCTTCTTCTTGTGCGGGATTTCAGATGTAGACTAGTCGCATATTTCCCTGCATGTATTCTACAGAAATATTATTTCTTTTAATTTTTTAGTAGGCAATATAATTTATGAAAAAAATTGAGAGCAACAAAGCACCTATACCTAAAGCTTGGTATTCCCAGGCGATAAAAACTGGAAAGATGCTGTTCACTGCTGGCCAGATTCATTTAACAGCGGATGGAAAGTTATTGGAGGGGGATATAAAAGAACAAACACATCAGGTAATGAAAAACCTTAAATGTATCTTGGAAGAGGCTGAATTTTTTTTTAAGGACGTTGTTAAGACCACAATTTTCATTGTTGATATGGCAACTTATTCTGAAATAATCCAAGTTTATTCAACCTATATGTCTGAACCATATCCGGCCAGAGAAACTGTCTGCGTAAAAGAATTGCCTCTTGGGGCAAAATTAGAAATAAGCCTGATTGCCGTCAAGAATTGAAACCTACACTAAACCACTAACCCTTTTAAACTTTTAACTCCCACATATTGTAGATAATATGGTCAAAAGAAAAGGTTTTCCGTCAGAAGGAGAAGTCGTCCTAGTCACCGTTAGAAATATCACGCCTTACTCAGCCTTATGCTCTATAGACGAATATCCTGGCAAAGAAGGGATGATTCATGTTTCTGAGGTTTCAGGAAAGTGGGTCAGGGACATCAGAAATTTCGTGAAGCAAGACAAGCAGTATGCAGCAAAAGTGTTGAGAGTAGACGAGGAAAGGGGCCACATTAACTTGAGCTTGAAAAGGCTTTCAAAAAAGGATTCTGAAAGGAAAATACAAGACTACAAAAATGAGGAAAGGGCCGAAAAGATGTTGGAAATGGTTGGGAAAGAGCTCAATCTGCCTCTGGAAAAAATTTACGAAGAGCTAGGCTACGATCTTCAAGAGACATTCGGGGATATGTTTATCGCATTTAATCTTGCATTAGAAGACCCGGAAAAATTAGCTAGAAGAGGGGTAGACAAAAAATACATAAAAGTCATGGAAAAAATAGCGAAAGAAACCATAAAAAAGAAGGAAGTCGAAATAAAGACTGTCCTTGAGTTAAAATTCTTCACAGGGGATGGAGTCAATAAAATAAAAGACTTTCTTGATCACCTGCACGAAAAATATAAATGGGAAATAAGATATATTAGTGCGCCAAGATATTCTATAGAGATAAAAACAAACAGCCCGAAACAGGCTCAAAGAGACTTGAGGGAAAAATTGGAAAAAGAGATCTTGACTGTAAAAGACGGTGAAGCTGACTTTAAAATAGGGGTGGAATGAAATGGATGGGACAAAAATAAAACTATTGGAAAAAATGCCTAAGCTAAACAACCCAATATTTATCGAGGGTTTGCCTGGTGTAGGCAATATCGGAAGGATAGCTGTAGGCTATTTGCTTGAGGAATTGAAAGCAAAAAAATTTGCGGAATTATTCTCTTCCCACTTTATGCCTTTTGTATTGGTACATCAGAGCTCTGCTGTGCATGTGCTTAAAAATGAATTCTACTACTGGAAGTCAGACAAGCCAAAAGGCAGGGATATTATTTTTCTAATAGGGGACAGCCAAAGCGTCGATCCAATAGGGCATTATGAGATCGTGGAAACCATTCTAGACTTTATAGAGCAGCTCGGCGTCAAGGATATAATCACAACTGCCGGATTAAGCGTCCAGAATCGGGGCGTAAGCGAGAATCTAATAGGGGTTGTGACCGACCCTAAAGTCATCCAAAAATACAAAAACCAGGGGATAGATTTTGATGCCGGAAGCAAGGTTGGGACTATAATCGGGGCATCCGGCCTATTGCTGGGTTTAGGAAGGTATAGAGGCATGGGTGGAATGTGCTTATTAGGGCAAACAGCAGTAGTGCCAGAAATCCCAGACCCAAAAACTGCAGAGGTAGTTTTAAAAACTTTAATTAAGATATTAAACGTTAAAATTGACCTGTCTGAACTCAAGGATAAGATAAAAGAAATGGAAAGCTTCATGAAAAAGATCCAAAAAGTCCAGACAAAAGCTTTATCCCAGATGCTGGCTGAAGAGATGAAAGAGCCGAAAGCGTCCAAGGAAGATCTAAAATATATAGGTTGATCAAATGGTTGAAGAACTGCTGATACCAAAAGAGGAATACCTATCTTACGGCATACACATAGGAATGAAATCCAAAAATGCAAGCATGAAGAGATTCATCTACAAGATAAGGGAAGATGGGCTGTCTGTGTTAAATCTGAAGCTGCTGGATGAAAGAATAGGCATAGCAGCAAAGTTCCTTGCAAAGAACAAAAAAATACTTATTGTCGGGAGAAAGGCGAATGCCCAAAAAGGCGCTAAAAAATTAGCCGAAGTTATCGGGGCGGATTATGTGATAGGGAGGTTTATGCCTGGGACTCTTACAAACCCAAATTACAGCAAATTCCTTGAGCCTAATGTAGTTTTATTGACTGATCCCCTGTCAGACAAGCAGGCATTAAAAGAGGCTACTGATTCAAGAATATCAGTTGCTGCTTTATGCGATACCTTCAATGATGCCAAGAATATTGATTTAATTATCCCCTGCAATAATAAAGGGAGGAAATCTATAGCTTTGGTATTCTGGCTTCTTGCAAGAGAGATATTAAAGAATCGCGGAGAAAAGGAATTCAGCCATAAAGTAGAAGAGTTCATGTCAGAGACTGAAGAGTAACTGGTATATTTATTAAAACAATCCTATAATTTAATAGTGATCGCATGATTTGGATATTATTGGCATTGGCGGTAGTGATCTTCCTAGTAGTAGTCTCCTATATCAACAGGATTATTCTGCTAGGGAACAGAGTAGATAATGCATGGTCGCAGATAGATGTGCAGCTGAAGAAGAGAGTAGACCTAGTTCCAAACTTGGTTGAAACAGTCAAAGGCTACATGAAGCACGAGAAAGACGCGATAAGCGCAGTGACAAAAGCCAGGGAAAGGATGCTAGGCGCAAAAACCGACGAAGATAGGTTAAAGGCGAACAGCCAGATTGCTGGCGCATTGAAGACTATTTTCGCATTGGCAGAGAATTACCCGAACCTGAAAGCAAACGAGAATTTCATGATGCTTCAGGAAGAGCTGTCAGCAGTTGAGAACAAGATTGCATATTCCAGGCAATTCTACAATGATTCCATATTGATGTACAATAATCTAGTGTCAACATTTCCAGGAGTGATTTTTGCAGGAATAATAGGAAAAGAAAAGAAGAAACACCTTGAGATAACTGCCGAAGAAAGGAAGCCGGTTAAAGTAAAATTCTAGTTGGTTGAACAAATGGATAGATTAAATGTCCAAGATGAAATAAGTAGGAATAAGTTTAAGTCTTTAGTACTGGTGGGAATTGTTTTTCTTTCTCTTATTTTTCTTGCTTATGCTATCGCTCAATTCTACGACCCTGCGTCTGCTTACCTATTTGTAACAGTTGCGCTTATATTTTCATTATTGTTCACAATTTTCTCTTATTACTATAGCGATAAGATTGTTTTAGCATCTGTACGTGCCAGGCCTGCGAATAAAAAGGAGCATGCATATCTTGTAAATGTTGTCGAGGAATTAGCATTAGCCGCTGGCATCTCTGCCCCGAAAATATATGTGATAGATTCTGATGAGATTAATGCGTTTGCAACTGGCCGCAACTATGAGCATGGGGTGATATGCGTGACTTCAGGATTAATGAATATCCTAAACAGGTCAGAGCTGGAGGGTGTTATTGCACATGAGATGTCACACATCAAGAATTATGATGTTCGTTTCGCTACACTAGTTGCTGTGATGGTTGGTATGATTATTATTATTTCTGATTTGTTCAGGAGGAGCTTATGGTTTGGCGGAGGAAGAAGCAGGGATAGGGATAATAAAGGCGGGGGCATTCTTCAGATAGTTGGCTTGGTTTTTTTAATTCTCGCCCCGATTTTCGTGAAACTTATCCAGCTTGCCATTTCTAGGAAGAGAGAGTATTTGGCGGACTCTAATGGGGCTTTCCTGACAAGATATCCTGAAGGTCTTGCGTCTGCGTTAGAAAAAATAAAGAAAAATAATAAAGGTGAGTTAAAAGTGAGCAGGGCGGTTGCTTCATTGTTTATTGCAAATCCATTCTCTGCTAAAAAAGTTGCTGAAATGATTTCAACTCATCCGGATATTGATTCCAGAATTAAGAAATTGAGAAGCATGTAACTAATTTAAGTCTTAACAATAACTTTTACAGAGTGTTGATATGGAAAAAAACCTGAATGAAGTGCTGAATGGATTGGAACGTCTGCCGCAAGTAATCACACCAAAAGATGCATCGCTCATCCTAGCTTATACAGGAATATCACCAGATGCAAAAATAGTTGATGCAGGATCAGGATCGGGTTTTCTTGCAATATTCTTAGCATGGTACTGCCCTAAAGGAAAAGTAATCACATACGAAAAGAGAATGGAATTCACAAAAATAGTTGAAAGAAACATTTCTAAAACTGGATTAAAAAATATAGAAGTGAAAAACAAAGATGTTCTTGAAGGGATAGAAGAGAAAGATATTGACTTAATAACACTCGACATGAAAGACTGTGAGCAGGCTATTCCTGAAGCTTATAAGAAATTGAATGCTGATGGGTGGCTAGCTGTTTACTCGCCGCATATAGAACAGGTTGAAAGAATAGTTGAAGAGATGAGAAAAAATAAATTCAAAAATATCGAAATTGTTGAGAATATTGTCCGCGAGTGGCAGAGTGAATTTGGATATACAAGGCCTAAGAGCCAGGGTTTGATGCATACTGGATGGCTGACTTTTGGGAGAAAATGATTAGTCACAATACACTATTCTATCCTCAGAATTACTAGATGATGTAACAGTAACTATATGTTTACCTGAATCATAAGATGTGATCCCAACAGCTACTTTATTTGATTGTGAATTTATAGGATCTAAAGTCCCATAATCATCTGAGAGAGAGCCATCAATAAAAACCTTTATTCCACCATCGGCTATATCAGATGTTCCAGTATTTGAAATGATCAATGTTATTTTACCATTTATGCATGAAGCGTCAATAATAGATATTGTGCTTGAGGTCAGCTCATTAATACTATTAATAGATGACAAGTAAAGAAGAGCCGTTGCTGCTATAAGAGCCCCTATTATCAAGCCCAGTATTATCAACGGGATCAGAACTACAGCTATAGACCTTATTATAGAGAACTTATGCAATTTTGATACCCCGACTATTTCTAAAATTAAACCATATAATCCAGCGAAAATCCCGACTAAAGGTATTTGGCCAAGGATTGCTGTCGGTGTCATTCCAATTACAACAGCTGTTAATGTTTTCTCGAAACCCCTGCCCCCAAAAATGTAGACAAAGATGTGAAGTATAAAGCTTATGATGATTATGAAAACGAAGCCAAGAGTTATCATTAAAAAGAAGGATATTATAGTAAAAATTACATTGAATAAAAACACTCCAGATGTCGATAGTAATGGCGATATAGGGCCAATTATATCTGCTAGTCTTTCTACTATTTCCATCCATGCCTTTACATTTAACAGGCTCACCACGAAACCAATTAAAACATTGACAAGGCTCAGTTGAACCCAAAACTTATACAATTCGCCAATCGACTGCTCTTTTAATTTGCTGAAAAAATTGACTGGGTCAAACAGTATTTTAGGGATGATTTTCAAATCGTCAAACATGATTATAATTCACAAAATGCCTTTAAATAAGTGTTTGGTAGGAAACTGGGATTGGGTTTTGAAGTAGTTACCCGATTCAATCATCAAAAATAAACAAGTCATCAATCGTTGTTTTCAATGCATTGGCTACCTGATGCGCCAGCCTAAGTGATGGGTTGTACTTTCCTTTCTCTAAAAAAAGAATAGTCTCCCTTCTGACACCTACTTTTTTTGCTAAATCTTCCTGTGTCATATCATATCTTGCTCGGAGTTCCTTGATTTTCGTTTTCATTCTAAATCCCCTTTTCTGTTGTAATATACCCAGCAAACAGCAAACAAAATACTCATCAAACCCACCGTAACGCTAGTCGCTTGGCTTACATCCCTGAACTTTATTAAGTCTTCGGATAAAAATCCAACTGCCAGCAACATATAAAGCGAAATATAGAATGCTCTAGAGGTTGCTTTTTCCATTACTCTTTTGCTTCTCTCATCCTGCAAAGGAAAGCCTTTTTTGATATCACTATTCCCCCTTATGAAAACAGATATGGCAAAAACAAGTATTGTAACTACAATAAAAATTCCTCCAGCTCCCCCCGCTACATTGCCTCCAATAAAAGATTTTAGTGAAAACAGAGTTCCGGTTACAATTACAAACAAGCTTACTATAATTATCGCTATCAATCTGATTTTATCGCTGCCTTCTTTATTATTTTTCGTTTTCATTTTTTATCACCTGTTATTTATTTAAAACATTTTATTAGTTTTATTTAACTTTATATTAGATATATTTAACATTATAGTATTTAAAGTTAATGTTTGTGGTGTGGAATAAACATTTCATGTGATAGCCATGAGGTAAGTGAGATCGAAACTTGAAGTTTATTTTGTAACTCCAATACTCGAATTTGATGGTTTAAGTGTCATTTTAAAAATAGTAAAATACTGAAAAATAAATTCCAAATAACAACAATTGATAAAAAGAATATTTCAGGGACGCTACAAGTCCTGTATTTGAAGAAAAGACGTCCCAATTGCTAAAGTTAAAGAAATTATCAAAGATATCAACCCTATTATATAATTGACTTTAAAAAGATAGTAGTGAAATATAATAGACCAAGGTATTAAAATAACAAACATCGAGAAGGATAAAATTTCATGAATCCTAGATTTGCGACCCGTTGGCACAATTCCGGATATATCGTAAATATACCTGCAACTATGGGAGGGACAGATACCAAAAATTGTTGAGTAATGAAAAGTTGTAAATGATTGTGAAAGCAAAAATTGTTTGAAGAATCCCAGCAAAAGTCAATGAAAAGTTGAATAATTTTCCAGATTCTTTAGTTGTGCCGCAGGAAGATATCGTGTTCTTTTTAAAAGTGAAATTTTTGTTCATTTCCCAGCATATATAAAAAATAACCGGCATAAAAATAGCGTTCATTAAACCAGAAAGTTTACCAATATGATTCAGTAAAAGTAGCATATACAAATTTTGTTTTAATTTTTATTAAATTTTTGCAAATAGCATCACTATAAACGAGACTTATGAGAATTCCAAGTCAAAAAATTGTGGGGTAAAAATTATAACCCAAGGTTAGATGGTGTGAAATGAATTCAAACTTAAAGTCAAGAGTGGGGTAACTGGGATTTGAACCCAGGTCACGAGGTCCCGAACCTCGAAGCCTAAACCAAACTAGCCGATTACCCCAATGTCATCTGTTTTTCTTCTTTTATCTCTTCATGTTTCTCCCCAAGCTGTTTTTTTATTGTATTCGCAACTTGAGGCCCAACTATTTTTGACAAGTTTAACAGCGATATTTCACGAAGGTCTGACATTGATTTTAGATTATGATCAAATAACCTTCTCCCCCTGATACGACCTATCTGCTCAAGCCTAACAAGCGGCAGCAGCTCTTCTTTCACCCCGTACTTCAACCTGACTCTCAGCTTGCGGATGCTTCCAAGGGTTTTTTTCACCCCTAAAAGCACGCCCAACTCATTGAGTGAATACAGCAGCCAATCTGCATTCTTTAGCCTGGTGTATAATTCCCCTGGTGTGACCCTGAATTGTGAAAGCAGCTGGTCTTCTGTTTTCTCGTGTACCCATGATTCAAAAAGCATCGCAGTCTTAACGCTCCTTACAAAACTATCATAATCTTCGTCATGCTCTTCTGGGGATTTTTCAAGGAATATAGACCGCGCTATTTTATCATCCACTTCCTTGAAGTCATTATTTGTCACTGTAAGCAGCGGTTGCATCTCAAGCGTTTTTGAGATTACATGAATAAGCGTAAAGTCTGGGGTGGATTCATTTGATTTCTTCAATGATCTAACAAAATGATAAGCTGTTATTGGATCTATGTAAAGTTCGGAAACCCTTTTGCCGATTTTAGTCGGGAATATTTTATCCTTTTTATGCTGGAGGAATTTGAAATCAATCAACATCTCAAGGATTTTGTCAAGCTTTTCTTCGATATCAGTTATATCCCCGTACTGGTGAGCGTAGAAAGTTTTTTTGAAAAACCCTATTAAACTTTTTCTGGAATCAATAAAACCTGAAGCTATCAAAGCCAAAGTATGCATCCGTAGAACTGGCTCTAGGGATAATTTAGAATAGATATCTTCTGGGTCACCAAGTATGTAAGTTTCTGTGAGTTTATGGGAATCAGTTTCATTTTTTGCAACTAAAATTGATTCTCCCCATGAGTCATACTCAGGCCTTCCGGCTCTGCCAACAAATTGTTTGTATTCGAGAACTGGAATATATCTCATGCCATAACCAGAATAATACCTTTTGATGTCACGAATTATTACACGAAAGGCTGGCATTGAAATTCCCATCGCAAGAGTTGGAGTAGCGCAAATAGATCTTACCAAACCATTTCTAAAATTGTCTTCTATTAAACCTTTTTGTTTTCCCAATAATCCTGCGTGATGGAATGCAACTCCGTTTCTAATACAATCAGCTAATTTCTTACATTGGCTTGTCGGGGATTCTAGAACATTCAGAATTTTATCTGATAATTTCGATAATTCTTGCCTTTCGTTTTTTCCCAAAAATGTTCGGTTAAACTTTCCTAATTTTTCTGCAAGAGATTCTGCGTTTCTTCTGGTTGAAACAAAATAAAAACATTGCTTTCTTAATTTATTTGTGTTTTCAAGAATACTTTGTTCGGTTGATAGAGCTGCATTGAGATCATATCCCTCCCTTCCAAAAAATTCCAGCTTGTTGTCAAAATAAACCCCTTCATATAATTCAATCGGCCTAAAGTCAGACTTAATAGATTTGGCATTCAGCCATTTTGCAATCTCATCAACATTGCTAATAGTAGCGCTCAGACCAAGAATTTGCGCATTAGGTATGGTCTCGCGAAGCCTTGTTAGAGTAATCTCAAGAGTAGGGCCGCGTGAAGGATCATTAAGAAGATGAATCTCATCAACAACAACTAGGCCTATATCCTTAATCCAATCAGCTTCATGCCTCATAAGTGAATCGCATTTTTCTGTAGTGAGGATAATCAAATCATAATTTGCTAGCCACTGGCTTGTTGAATCAAGATCGCCAGTTGATATTGTCACTTTAATGCCTGACCCCTGAAACAGTTTTTTGTAATACTGCCATTTTTCCCCGGCTAAAGCTACAAGCGGGACAAGATATATTGCTTTAGATCCCTCGGTTTTTAGTTTTTTAATCATTGCCAAAGTTGCAATCAATGTTTTTCCTGATGCTGTCGGGGCTGACACAACTTGATTCTTAAAACTTAGCAAGCCGTTTTCTATTGATTTTACCTGGGGTTCATTCAGCTGGTTAATTTTTTGCTGTTTTAACTTTTCTATAAATTCCACAGGAATGCCATGATCCTTAAGTGAGTCTATTTTCATGGTCTTGATTTTTGTTTTAAAGGATTATATTGGTTTATATTGCGAATTTCAAATTCAGCATTCCATTATCCAAACTCTTCCCAACAAGCTTTTGGTTCTGGGGAATATTCAGTATCTTAAAATACCCTTTGTCTCCAGCAAATGCCCTGATCTCAATGGAGTCAGTGAATCTATTCACTTCAATATCCCCTTCGGACTTAACATCAGGCAGAGGAACAGTAATAACTATTTCCTTGTCCAGTCTCCTTACATTCACTTTTGGTTCAATGATTCTTCCAGTCAACTTTCTTTCTTCCTGTCTTTTCTCTTTATAAGGTTGCCCCTGGTTAACTGGAACAGGTCTTTGAAGTACATGAACATTAGGCTCGCCAAAACTGCTGCTGTTGATCCTGATAGTTACGCCGTTTGATCTATATGTTCTTGATTCGTATTCATTATCATTCGGCATAAGGTTTCTTAGGACGTTCATTTGGTTCTTAAGAATATCGAACATCGTGACTCTTCTGTCTGTTTTAACCCCGCATTTAGGGCAGAAGTTCCATTTCCTGTCAACTTTTAACCTGCAGTAATTGCATCTGTCATTCATAACAAAAACCTAGCTATTATTACTCGTGGAAGTTTTTAAGTTTAATTTGCATTTCTCCAAACCCAAGTTTCAAACAAAATCGCTGATAAGAATGGTTTTTCCTGGCAGACTGGTCAATATTTAAATCCTAACTAACAAATTAGTAATCTGTTACAGTTGTATCCACCTCGGGAGTGAGAGTTGCATATGAAAAGAAAAAAAGACGCTAAAAAACAAAAAGAATATGATTTAATGGTATTAAAGATGTTAAAAGAACTATCAAAAACCCAAAATGCTAGATTATCTGTAAGGGAAATCTCTAGAACTCTTGGAATTAACCCAATGGCTGTTTCCCGTTCTGTCAGGAGATTAAATAGCTTATTGGATATAAAAAAAGGCTCTAGCTTTGAAGCCTTCAGACTTCAAGTCCATTTAATAAGATTAAAGCCGGGTCTAGAAAACCTATCAATGGAAGATCTCATCAAAAAAAGCTATCTCTCAGAGAGGCTAAGCCATGAGGTTTTTGGAAGATAATTCGTTCTTTAGGTCTTAATCATGAAAATAATCAAACTGTCAGGAAAGAATGAGAACAGTATTATAGAATCGGTAGTTGATGTTCTTAGTAAAGGGGGACTTGTTGTATATCCTACAGAAACCTGTTACGGAATAGGAGCTGACGTGACAAATCAATCAGCAGTTGACAAAGTTATTAAATACAAGAAGAAGAGACAAGGTAAAGCGCTGCTGATAGCTGTTGCAGACAAAGAAATGGCAGGGAAGTATGTGAAGATAAATGAGATCGCCGAAAACATCTACGACAACTACCTCCCAGGACCTATAAGCGTTGTTTCGAAGAGCAAAGGTTATGTTGCCAAAGGTGTTGAAGCTGATGATAAAACTATAGGAATAAGAATGCCAAAATATTGCCTAGTCCTAAAAATAATTAAAAAATTTGGAAAGCCAGTGACATCAACCTCTGCTAATTCTTCATACAAAAAAACCCCTTATTCAGTGAAAGATATACTAGAAAACATATCAAAGAAGCAGAAAGATCTGATCGACTTAATAATAGATGCAGGAGAACTCCCAAAAAACAAACCTTCGACAGTAATCAACACTACATTAAACGAGATCCAAATATTGCGTGAAGGTGACGTAAACTTAAAATCACCAAAAAAAGTGATCACAAAATCTGAAAACGAAACCAAAAAGTTGGCAAAGACATTAATTCAAAAAAATAGAAATCTTGGCAAGAAACCAATAGTATTCGCTCTTCAAGGAGAATTAGGAACAGGAAAGACTCAATTTGCAAAAGGTTTAGCAAAAACATTAGGAATAAAAGAAGCTATTTTGTCGCCAACATTTATCCTAATGAGGGAATATGATTTTAAATTCAAGAGCAAAAAACTCAAGTTTTTCCATGCAGATACTTACAGGATATTTGAAGAAAAGGAATTTATTGATCTAGGCTTCAAGAATATGGTCAAAAAACCAAATATAGTTGTAATTGAATGGGCTGAAAAGGTTTCTAAAACATTGCGTGAATTGAAAAATTCTTTTGAATTAATCTGGATTAAATTTGACTACCAAGCAGATGAGAACGCAAGAAAAATAGAATACAGCAATGAAATACTGTGAGTGATAAGATGAAAATACTTGCAATAGATACTTCATGTGATGAAACCAGCGCTTCTGTATGCAGCAAAGATAGAGTCCTATCGAATGTAATTTTTTCACAGGTTGAGCTTCATTCAAAATGGAGAGGTGTAGTTCCAATAATTGCAAAAAGAGCGCACCAAGAAAGAATAAACCCTGTTATAGAAATGGCATTAAAAAGAGCAAAAGTGAAACTGGAAGGTATAAATGTTTTTGCAGTGACAGCAGGGCCTGGACTTGCAATTGCGCTTGAAGTTGGAATTAAAAAAGCCGTGGAATTATCGGTCAAATACAAAAAACCTTTAGTTTTAGTGGACCATATGGAAGGCCATATTTACGCCAATTTCGGAAAAAATGGCAAAGGAAATTATTTTAACAATTTGAAAAAAGTCAAATTTCCTTTGTTGTGCCTACTAGTTTCTGGCGGTCATACAGAGATAGTTTTAATGAAAGATCATGGAAAATATGAATTAATAGGACAGACATTGGATGATGCTGTGGGTGAAGCCTTTGATAAAATAGCCAGACCACTGATGCTCGGTTACCCTGGAGGCCCTATAATTGAAGAGTTTGCAAAAAAAGGCAGACCTGAAAGATTTCAGTTGCCAATACCGATGCAAAGAAGAAACGACTTTAACTTCAGTTATTCTGGTTTAAAAACCGCTTGTGTTGTTTCGATTGAAAAGCTTAAAAAAGAATTTGGAAAAGAATTTCCTTCTGTTATTCCGGATTTCTGTGCTTCTTTTCAAAAGACAATATCGGATTCTCTAATCTTTAAACTAAAAAAAGCTGCGAAAAAGTATAAAACCAAGCAGCTGCTCCTAGGCGGAGGCGTGGTCTCAAATAATTATATAAGAAGTCAGATGAGAAAGGAAATGAGAAAATTGGGTGTTGAAGTTATAGCCCCGAATAAAAGATTGTGTACAGACAATGCTGCTATGATTGGGTTATGCGCTTATTATAGAGCTAAAAAAAATAGATTCGTTAAAAATTTAGAGAAAGTAGATAGACTACCAAATCTCCAAATAAGCCAAAAAATTCCTTTTTAGACTAATTCATTTTCACTTACTATTACAAAGTCTCCTATTGACTTAACTGCGTTGAATGGAATCAGAATTTTTCCTCTTTCGTCTGCCTTTAAATTCAAGTCTGCCAAGGATTTGGTTGCACCGTCAACAACCACATTCAAGAGCTCTCCACTCTCAGTAATAAAGTCAAAATTACCTACTACGCCGTATTTCTTCCCGGTTTCTTCGCTTATAACTATCTTTCCAAAGACATTTTTTGCCCTGACTTTATTTTCAGCCATATTTTCACCCCTTTACATCAATATTAAGTAGTTCAATTAATTTATCTTTAACTGTTTTTCTAAATTCCGGCAAATTACCCTCATTTACTATAAGATGGTCAGCCATTGATATAAGTTCAGGCGTGCCCATCTCAATTTCAGTTTTATCCCCTTCTCCAAGAATAAACCCCTTTCTTTCATATAATGATTTCTGCCTCATCAGCCTAACTTCTGGGGAGCTATGGACTGCGAGTATAGACAACTCTTCCCCATATAGCCTATTTTTTAGGTCTTGTATCTGATTTGGTGATTTAAGTCCTTCAATAACTATTTTATTTGGGTTTAATTGAGTTATTTTATCAGTCATTCTCCTCATCAGTTCCCTTTTGTTGTTATAAAACCAGTCTCTCATTTTTTTTTCATTATCCTGCGTATAAATTACCCCTTTTTTCTGCATCTCTTCACGTACAATATCATCAATAGTTAACGTGAAAATCCCTAGCTGCTTCGCTTTATCAGAAACAATGGTCTTGCCAGAACCAGGCATTCCAACAATACATAAAATTTTCATAAGTATAATTTGTCTTCATTAGTATAAAATTATGCTTCAGCAAAAATACTCTTAGCTTTTCCTGAAAGAGAATATACATAACTATTTCCTAAATTTTCTCTTACTACAAGCTCGTCCCTCATCATTCTTCTTAGTATATTATTCACAGAACGGATTGCATTGTTTTTGTTTTTGTAAGAAGCTTCATCAATATTTTCAACAACTTCAGATGGCGTGAGTTTTGGTTTTTTATTGAGAAGGTCCATTATTTTTTTCTGTTTGTCTGATATTTGCATTTTAGCATCGGAGTAATTTTCTATTGGTTTTTCAACTCTAGTTGAGGAATTGAATATTTCATCTACAAATGTCTCATTTATTGTAGGTATATTTTTTTCGGATGATTGCTCTATTAGACTATCGCATATCTTTATTATTTCACGGGGAAATCCGCCAGAAATTTCAAATACTCTTTTTACAGCATCCGAGGTTAATGGTTTTAAGCCATCCCCTCCTGCATCCTCTATCCTTTTTCTTATCAAAGACTCAGTTTCAACATATTTGAGTGAATCAAGGTATGTTTTTGTTGTTACACGCATGGACAATGTTGGCAACTCTGTTTCTAATTTTTTTTCAAAGCTAGGAAGCCCAGCAAAAACCATTATCAAGTTTGGAACGATATCATCTATTGTCCTTAACCATTCTAAAACTTCTGTTGATGTTTCATGTATTTCATCAATTAGAAGGACTGATTTTTTTCTTAATGTTTTTTTAATTAAAAATTTTGAAAGGTTTTGTGTGTTAAGATCTTTGAACCTGAAACCATCAACAATGTTGTAACCAAACAATGTCTTGAAAAGCAGGATTAAATCATCTTTTGTTTCGGGGCATTTTGGAATATAGTATGATTGAAATGAATTTCCATTGTTGTTTATAAAATCATTCAACCAAGTTAATAAAGTTGTTTTTCCAGATCCTGTATGACCAATTACCAAAGCGAGTTTATGTGAATTAAATACATGCGAAAGTAATTTGTTTGTCTGTGAAGAGTAGCCTACCATTAACTGAGGTGATATAGTTAACGTGAATGGGTTGTGATCCCAGCCAAAATCCCTATAGTATTCATAATTTTTATTCATACTTCATTTATGTTTCACGAAAAATAAATAGTTATCATGAAGTTCATGTAGATACTTCACATGAAGTTTAAGGAATTCATGAAGATAGTTTTATATTCCGTGAAGATCAAAATGATAGTATGTTTCGCTTATTTATTTGCATATGGCTGCCTAATGAGGTAGCTAAAGAACTAATCAAACTGAAAAAAGAACTAGAAAAAACTGATATTAAAGGTAAATTTGTGGAAGAAGAAAACATTCACATCACGATATCATTTCTTGGAAACGTGAACTCAGATAAATTGAATGAAGTTAAAATGAAAATGAATGAATCTGTGAAAGACATGGATGAATTTCACGTGAATTTAGGCTGCCTGAGGCTAATACCAAATGAGAATTATATTAGAGTCATTGGGATTAATGCGAATAGTGAAGAGATCAGAAAATTAATCAGGGTTGTTGGGGATAAAGTGGGTGGAAAATTCCATGAAGAAACTAAAATAACACTATGCCGTGTGAAAAATATCCCTGATAAAAAGCTTCTTAAAGAATTCATAGAAAAAAATCGTAACGTTAATATTGGCTCTTTTCACGTGAAAGAAATATCATTGGTGAAGAGTGTATTAACAAAAAGTGGCCCAAAATATGAAACTATTCATAAAACCGGGTTGAGAAAAAAATGAAAGAAAACTTTTTGATTAAAATTTGCCTGGTTGCAATATTTTCTGGCATAATTATAATGTTTGTATCTTCAAGAGCCATAAAACCAAAAGAAATTAAAATAGAAAATATTTCTGAAAAAGATAATTTTGTAAAAATAAACGGGAAAATAATGGAAATTTCAAAATCAAAATCTGGGACAACATTTATGAAAATCAAAGATGAAACTGGATTAATAGATGCAATAATATTTGAAAATTCTATAAAAAATTTAGATGAAATCAGACCTGGCCAAGAAGTTGAAATAATAGGAAAGCCCCAAGAATATAAGGGGAAAATGGAAATAATCATCTCTTCTATTCGATGACCAAATCTTCCCTTGTATATATTCTCAGGTGTTTTGTTTTATAATCACTGTCTTTTTTATTTCCAATCAAATACTTGATTCCAACTACCTCAGATACATTAACTATAGTTTCATTTATTTCTCCGTCTAAAACTACTATTTCTGCGTCTTTGATCTTTTCGTTCTCTTCATTCAACTGAGTTAATGGTATCTTATATTTTAACTTCATGTTTTCATCAAATATATACGCAGCTCTTGTTCCAACCATTTTATCCAAAACACTGGATATTTTTTTCTTCATTTTTTCATCTAAACTTTTCTTTACTTCAGATATAATTTGCTCGGTTGGCTCCCTCTCCCTTAAGGATTTGAATAACTCTTTCTTTGTCAATTCCTCAACTTCTTTTCCTTCTGGGGCCCTTGCAACAAAATCTACTGATACCAACTGAAAAAGTTCTTTTAATATTAGGTCTCCTCCCCTATCTCCATCTAAGAAAACAGTTGTTGTTTTTTCTTTGCAAAGCTCTATTATTGTAGGCGATACTGTAGCACCACCTAAGGCTACTGTATTTTTTAGATTGTTTCTCAGCAAATTTATGATATCGGCTCTCCCTTCAACTATTATTATTTCATCCGATGATAAGAGATCTGGTCCTGCTGGCAATCCTTTATAATTTCTTATCTCAGCTGTCCTGACAGATTCTTTTATCTTCTCTGTTAACTCGGTTGTATTTGGTATTTCATCTTCTATTAAGTCCCTGAGAATTTTTTTGGCCCTATCAACTACATAGTCCCTCTTCATGGTTCTTATATCCTTGACAGAAATTGTTTTTATGTAAGAGTTGCAAGGCCCTATTCTTTCAATTGTCTCTATTGCAGATGCTATCAATGATGTTTCTGCTCCATCTAAGCTAGAAGGAATTTTTATCATTCCTTTTGTTTTGCCTTTATTTCCAACTAGATCTACTTCTATTCTTCCTATTCTGCCTGTTTTTTGCAACTCTCTTAAATCTAAGTCTTGACCTAAAAGGCCTTCAGTTTGACCAAAAATTGCTCCAATAACATCTGGCTTCTCTACTACACCATCTGCGGAGAAATCCGCTTCTATTAAATATTTTATAGTCGACTGTGCTAATTTTCCCATAATAAACATCCTCCTTTAATTTTGAAAATTTTATTAACTCTTCAATTTGGGTAACCCCAAAAGAGTCTTTAATTGCTAATCTCAACCTATTATTTACAATAAAACCATGTTTGGACATGATTTCATTTAACCTTGATTTTAAAAATTCACCCTCTTTGTCAAAATCTGTGAGTATGATGTAATTCTTGTTTTTAGGCAATTTTTCTACAAATGAATCTACTGGCTTTCCTGAAATTGCAAAAATGTTTTTTAATCCTATCCCTTCTAACGACAATTTATCCCTCTTTCCTTCTACAATTATCGAGAACTCTAACAAATCGTCTACCAATTTTTCTATTCCGTGAAAGGTGAACATTAAAACCAATAATTATATTTAACCAAAAGTTATTTAAATCTTCTATTATCTGCATTCCGTAATGCAGAATTAAAATGGAAGATTTAATAAGTCAAAATCATATTATTATAAGATGAGACACCCAAAAAATAAGGTATTTCATAAATTATTCCCGCATGAATTTATTAGAATGTACCACCAATCTTTAATCTTAGAATATGACAATAAGCTCTTTGAAAAGACCATTGGATGCCCTAAATGCAATTCTTACAAAAGATCAAAATATGACATAATAAAAAGAACGTTCTGCACACTAATCACAGAAAATGGATTCAGAAAAATTGAAGTAAGAGTCAGGCGTTACAAGTGCGGAAAATGCGGCCGAGTTTACAATGCAAAGTCCCCGTTTTATCCAAGGTGCGACTACAGCAGACCACTTATAGACTTTTGCCTATTTCTCTCAGCCAAAAATCCATACAACAAAGTTGAAGTCATTTTAATGAATTTGTTTGGATTGCAGGTCGATAGGGATACGATTAGACTTTATGCAATGAGGTTCAAAGAAAGAGCGGGTAAAATAGCTGGGATAAAGTTGTTTGATAAGGATATTGGCATCAATTTCCTAAAACTATTTTTTGGTGTCCAAAATGTCAGAGAACTGAAAAGAAAACACCCGGACTTGAAAGGCATAGAATCGGCATCTGATGAAACATATCCAAGGAAGAAAGGCGCTAAGAAAGCATTGAAAGAAGAGAACAAAATAAGAAAAGTTCTCGGAGAGGATGAGAAAAAATATCCAGATGGATTCACAACAGCTGCATCATACCTGCCAACAATCAAATCATACGCATCTCTTATCGTCACAGAAAATCCGTTCAACTCTATTTTTTCAAGATTGTTGAGGCTTCCATTGGCAGGCTCCGACTACAATCTCACCGATGGGCATAAGGCCTATACCAATTTTCCTGACAGGGAGAGGTGCTTATTCCACTTGGCAAAAAACATGGCGAAGAAAGACAAGAT
>PFTQ01000026.1 GCA_002789635.1 Candidatus Aenigmarchaeota archaeon CG_4_9_14_3_um_filter_37_18
TTTACAGATGAAAAGGAGGTATTTCTATTCGACTGCGGAGAAGGAGCGCAAAAACAGCTGATGAAATCTGGCGTCAGCTTCATGGATATAGACAAAATATTCATTACCCACTGGCATGCTGACCATTTCGCTGGGCTTATTCCATTAATACAGACCATGAACTTGGAGAAAAGAAGTAAACCGCTCACAATTTATGCCCCAGAGGCTGAGAGGTTTGTTTCGAACATCCTTGACTTAGGATACTTTGGGTTAAGATTTCCTGTTAAAACGGTTAATGTCCCTTTTGAAGGGAGCGATGTCACAAGAATAGATGAAGGTGAGGATTATGAGATTTCCAGCATTCCAGTCTTGCACACAGTCCCAGCGGTTGCTTTTTGTTTCAAGGAAAAAGACAAATGGAATATTAACGAGGATAAGCTCAAGGAGTTAGGGATAAAAAAAGGGCCGTGGCTCAAGAAACTAAAGAAAGACGGGAAGATGGAGTGGAAAGGAAAAATGGTAAGCATAGAGTATGTCGGGTATGTCAAGCCTGGCTTAAAAGTGGTTTATTCCGGCGACACAGCCCCTTGCGATAATGTGATCAAGATTTCGAGGAACGCTGACCTGCTGATACACGATGGGACTTTTCTTGAGGAGGATGTTGGGTTGAAAGCGCATGCCGATGTCAAGGAGGCTGCGAAGCTTGCCAAGAAGGCTGGAGTCAAGCAGTTGATTCTGACACACATAAGCCGAAGATACACTGACACCAAGGAGCTTGAGGATCAGGCTCGCGAGATTTTCCCTGATGCTGTTGTTGCTAAGGATATGATGAAGATTAGTTTGAAGAAAGAGGATTGAACATCTGGTTCTCAAAAATTCACATCTAAAATAATAAAAACAGCTTAATTTGAACTTTACTTAGAATTTGGTATTGAATAAATTACTTTTTCATTATCGTAAGCAGAACTATCATCTAATACACCTTTTTGACCAAGATATTCGAGAACACCTGAATGAACTCTTCCTAATTCTCTTATTTGATTTACTAAAAATTCGACGTATTTAAGAGCATTTTCTACTCCAACTTGGTAAGTAGATCTATCTTCAGCGTCAAGAGAGACAACACCAGGTTTGTTGGCTCTAACAAGAATTCCTGTTTGCATTCTAGTAATGTTATAAACTAAAGATAAAATTGAAGGGAATAAGTCATCTCTATAAATAGGATGTGGATATACTCTTAAAACAATTTCAGTTTTTTTAGGACTTCCATAACTACTTTCATCATTTCTTCTTACTTCAGGGAAGCTATTTTCATCATGATATCCCCTCAGTCTATGATCAATTCCAAGAACGACTTCCTCAAATATATCGGATTTATTCATAATTAATACACCATTTAAAGAATTAATAGAATGTTACCTTTATAAACTTTTCGTCACCAGTTAATAGTAATATAATTAATCAAAAATAGCATAACCGAAAATAACATTTTAACTAAAATTCATGCCCTCGTCGGGATTTGAACCCGAGTCTAGTCCTCCGCAGGGACCAATTCTGTCCAAACTAAACTACAAGGGCTCTGCGATAACAGTTATAAATATTAACACACTTAATCAATAAGAAGTAATGTGATTATATGGCGGAAAAAATGCTCTGCACAAGCTGCGGCGTAAAACTTTTAGGGGACAGCAGGTTTGTAGAATTCTTATGCCCGTCTTGCGGCAAAGAGACAATTTTCAGATGCTCGAGATGCAAAACCCTTTCTAATGGATACAAGTGCAAATGCGGTTTTGTAGGGCCTTAGGTGGTTGAATGAGTCAGGGGTCTGTAGCAACAACATTTAAAATAATGCCTGATAGCGTAGAGACTGACCTTGATCAGCTTGAGAAAGAGATAAAGGAAAAAATCAAGCCGTCAAAACTCGAGAGGATACCAATAGCTTTCGGCCTGAACGCAATAGTAATTGTCAAAGTGATCGACGAGAAAGAAGGCGAACTCGACAGAATAACCGAAGAAATAAAATCCATTCCTGGCGTCAGGGAAGCAGAAATAACAAATGTTGCAAGAAGCTGGTAATTCTATTTTCCGTTCAATTTCCACTCTTTTTCAACTATACATTCTGCAGGCAATCCCCATATTGTTGCTCTCTGTTGGCGATGCCTTCCTGTACCCGCGATTACAAAAGGCCCTACCATTTTCCTGAATAAACAAAGTATTTTTTCTCCTCTAAGTTTACTCATTCTATCTTGCCTTCTTCAGCTAACTTCGTTAATATATCATTCACAATAGAAACATCCAATCTTAGGTCATCTGCAATTTCTGATGTCCAAGCCTTTTCCTTATCTTTCAGATAGTTAAGTATTTCTTCTTCAGCTTGTTTTTTAGGAATATTTCTCAATTCGATAATTTTCAACCCTTTTACATACTCTGAATAGAATTCTATGGCATTTCTTATAGCCTCTGCCTTGCTGATTCTAAGTTTTTCACAAATAATTTCCACTTCCTGGTTAAGGTTTGTTAAATCAAGCGGGTACACATATCTTTGGTTTTGCATAGATAATTTATACATTGTATAATATTTATACTTTTCTATACTAACTTATACAGAAATCAACTAACAAACAGCCTATGCCTATCCTTTTCTTTGAGCTCATCAATTATCCTGTTCTTGACCATTCTTTTAGGGTCAGGCAGCATTTCCACCCTCTTCTTCAGCTCATCAAAACTCTCGAATTCCTTGCCTTTCCTGCCTTTGATTATTGCCCACATATGCTTTTTTCCTATACCCTGAAGCAATTCCAAGCTATGCAGCCTTGTAGTTATAGGCTTGGCCTTATTGAAAAAATCAACAAACCTTTTTTCATCCCTTTCGATTACGCCATCCAGAACATATTCAATCTCCTTTTTCGCAAACCCTGTCAACTCATCATACTTCATCCTTCCTTTGATGTACTTGACCTTATCCCTTTCCTTCTCTCCTATATACAGCCTTTCCTCGGGCTTTACATCCATCTCATCCTTGATGATCACTTCTAATAGGCTGAGGAACTTTTCCCCTATGCATTGGGCAATGGGCTCGGATTTTCTACTGTTAGGATGGCCTCTAAGCAGGAAATCTAGTACTATTATATATTCATCTTTCATAAAACCATACACCCTTTACATATTACTTTTTACAATTTCAAGAATAAGTTTCTTTTCTTCTTCTGACAAAGAGGTGTAATCCTTATCCATCAGCATCCTTAAGTCATCAATATCTTCTGGGAGTGTGTTTACTATGCTTAGTATCTGCTTCTCCCTTATTTTGCTTATTTTAGAAAGCTCTTCAATGATTTTTTCCGCCTTTTTTTTGGTCAGTTTGTCGTATTTGTCCAGGTATTCCAAAGTGTTTTTCTGCTCGTAGCCTAGTTCTATATCCTTCTTTCTCTCTTTAAGGATTTCTTTTGCTTCTGCATTTGTGATTATTTTTTCGGCGAGTATCTCTTCCATTTAAGTCCCCTTCAGATGGACGGATGAAGCGATTATTTCTTTTCTTTTATTCCCGTCTTTTATTTCGACAATATATGCCCTTCCTTTCTTATCAATTATTGTTCCTGATCTTCCATAAAACCTTTTGTATGGTCTTCCTTGATGTATAGATGAATCAGCCTTAATTACGACTTTGCTTCCTATTTCAAACTCTTTTAAAATTTTATTAACGCTAGTCTTTTCCTTGTTTCTCCTTGCAAGCAGTGTTCTAGTCCTGCTTCTTACCCCTTTTGCTTTGTGCGTCATTCAATCACAATGTATTTTAATAACATCTAGCTTTATACTTTTAACCTTATTGCTTATTAAATCTGCGACATTAGGCCTAGTTCTCCCCTCATCCCCGTGAATTAGCTCTTTGATGTATGTTCCAGACTGGGCTGTTATTGTCATCTCGAGCTTCTTCTTGTTTAGGAGCTTGTATTTTATATCTTTTACCCTCCTCCTTCTGAGCTTGTCAGCCCTTCTTGTTGCCACTCTTAAAGGTGTTTCCTGATTGATTACTATGTCTTGGAGTATTTCTAATTTTTCCAGTCCTTTCACCGGGCTTTCAAAAACAACTTCTGCCTGGTAGGTTTTATCTGGCTTTATTGATTTTATCCTTGTCACTGTTCTTTTGTCGGACAGCTTAAGGTCTTTTACCTGTGCTTTTTTGGATTTGTTTATTGCTTTAAGCCCTTGGTTTAGATTAACTGACCTTTTCTTCGGCTTCATTAACTCGAGAACAAACGGCCTCCATCCCAGGCATCTGACATCAACATCCTCCCTCCCAGAGTTTGATACTAAAAATCCGTTTGAAAAAAATGTATGGGCAGAACTTTGTGTAGTTAAATCAAATAAATTTTCTGCATTTACTTTCTTTATAGAAAAAATAGTCTCCCAAACTAAACCATCTCCAAGTCCCTTTGAAGCCCCTTTTAACCATCCATCAAAGTTTGGAAAATTATTTGGGATTTTTATTTTATTAAAAGTATGATTAGTTTTCTCAACCCACATTGCAATATTCTTATAACTGAGATATTTGCCCCCAATTTTTTTATAAATTTCCATTGGTTTTATTCCGTTTCTCGTCATTTTTAATGATTTTTTATATGATTCCTTTCTCATGTCAACTATATATTTTTTCATAAGAAGATACTCTAAAACATGTTTTGATAATATTTCTCTTTCTTTACAATAGACATACCCTATTTTACCATAGAGTTTTATTAAGTTTTCAAACCTATTGGAGAAATCAAGGCATATTTTAAGAGTTTTGTTTCCATCTTTTCTAGTTGTATATGGGATAATTCTTGGTTTTAGAGTTTCAATTCCAAATTCTTCTAATAACCCCACAATTTCTTGAATATAGTCTTTTCCATTTTTAAGTGTGTTCTCTGATTTATTAATCGAAAATCTTGGAGTATTGAAACTTTTTTTGTTATGTCTTCTTTTATCGAGTCGAGGTTTATCCATGTCACTGCCAAATAAGGCTGATAAGAAATCTTTTTTAATTTGTTTATTAGAATCTTTTATCCAGATTGGAATTTTGAATTCATTTATAGTTTTGTTTCCCACGGGTACTCCCAATGAAACTAGTAATGCCCATAAACTATTTGAATCGCACCTCAATTCAGAACATATCCCAACTTTTATTTCCCCCCTATTTCCATAATAATCTTTTATAATACTACTCCTAACCCCTTTTCTGGTTCTTATATTAGAATTAAAACCAAGATCTTTTATATCTGATTGTATTCTTAATAAATCTTCTTTTTTTCCATAAAAAGCTAGAACTCCACTACTTTTTCTAACCTTCCATGCACTTCCATCTCCAAATAGAAAACCGATCAACTTAGTTAAAGTGAATATATCACTACTTTTTTCAGTCAGAAGTAATAAATCCCTTTCTTTCAGCTCTTTGATAATTTTTGATTTATAAGCAGTCGGAATAAACTTTTCTATTGTTTTAATTATATGCTCCTCACTGAGAATTATTTTCGAACACCCCTTTTTTTCATTTAAAGTCATTAAATATGGATAGACCGCTACTTTACTTCCCACTCTTAAGTCAGATAAAGGTAACATACCTTTTGGTGTGTGAAAAGGATGATCGGATGTGACTGTCAGATTTCTCCCCGTTTCCTCAGTTTTTATTTCAAATACTTCTAATGAACCATCTTTTGGGTTAAGTTTAAAGAAATCTACTAAACCAGAGGGTACAATTTCATTTTTTTTGGAATCGAAGCATAAAATCTTTTCTTCTTTCCATGAATCTTTGAGATCTGAAATAGTTCGATAAAAACCATTTTTTGTCAATATTTGGGTATTTGGACCAACACATCCATGCAACCGATGAACTTCAGCTCTTGTTTGCTTCATAAACGGCTTTGCAATAATATCCTGGACAGAAACAGGGTATATTCTTGTTTTCCATGTGGTTTGTGGCATGTTCCTGACGAGTTTCTGGTATTTTCCATAGATGAATACTGAGCGGACGATTAATTCAACTCCGTCTTTTTTTAGGTCGTATATTGCGTTGATGTCTGGGTTAAGCCTGTCCATTGACTTTCCTGTGATTTTTTCGACTTCCTTGCCTAGAACACGATTTATCTCAGACTTTATAGGCTCGCACCACTCTATTCCTACCTTAGACCAAAATCCCTGCTCTTTCTCTAGTAGAGCGGCTGTTGGCATGCAGCCTATGAGAAAGGTCTTATACTCGTATTTTTCCATCTCTTTAGCGATTAGTTTTGCTTTTTTTTTAAGTTCTGGGAAGATATCCCCGCAGATCGAGCATTTTCCTGGTTTCTTTGGCTTTAATTTGGCATTGTGGAACTTAATCCCGTGAAAATTGCTTGTTTCGACCTCGAGTTCTTCCCCTGAATCTATTTCCATGGCTAGGTATTGTCTCAGAATTCTACCTCTCTCTTCGTTGGTTAGGCCTGATAATAGATTGGCCGAGACTCTCCCTAAGCAATGGTCGCATACGTAATCGTCCTTGAGGATTTCGATTGTTTTTTCGTTTAGTTTCATATTCCCACTATTATTGTTTTGAGATATAAGTAGTATCTGAAGTTACATTTTTATTCCCAACTTCTTAGCCATTTTAGCAAGATTGCCCCTTTTCATTCCCTTGACGCCGCCAAGCTTTTTGATCATCTTTTTGCTTTGCTTGTACTGCTTCAGCATTTCCCTTACTTCGCTCTCGTTGACACCAGCGCCTTTTGCAACCCTTTTGATTCTTGAAGAGTGAATCTCGTCCTCACCTTTTCTTTCCTCTTTTGTCATTGAGTCTATGATATACTTGTATTTTTTCAGCTTGCCTTTCTGGATTTCTATAAGGTTTTCAGGGATAGCGTTTTTCATCCCTGGGATCATATCCAAGACCTGGTCTAATGGGCCCATTTTTTGCATGCCTGATATCTGGTCATAAAAGTCCTGCAGGCTAAACTTGCCTGACATTATTTTTTCAACATCTTCCTCCTTGAATTCGGCTTCTTTCGCCCTTTCCAGAAGCCCTTGAAGGTCGCCCATCCCTAGTAGGCGGGAGACAAACCTTACAGGGTCATACGGCTCAAAGTCTTCAACCTTTTCCCCGACTCCAATAAATTTGACCTTGGCGCTTGTAGCAGAGCAAGCCGAGAGTGCGCCTCCTCCTTTTGCTGTCCCGTCTGTTTTTGTTATGATTACTCCTGTCACTCTTGTGAGTTTGTGGAATTCTTCAGCCTGCTTTCCTGCAATCCTCCCTATATCCGCGGGTATAACAAGCAGGACTTCATCTGGCTTGACCATTTCGTACATTCTTTTCAGTTCTTTTGCCATTTCTCCATCCAATGCATCCCTTCCTGCAGTATCGACAATGATGCTGTCGAATTTATGAAATTTGGAAAGGCCAGACTGCAAGGCTTCAAATGGGTCTTTGGTATCAGAATAATGAACAGGAATGTTGAGTTGGTCGCCTAGCTGCTTAAGCTGCTGAGGGGCGGCTGGCCTATGATAGTCGGCGGCGATCATCCCTACTTTCAGGCCTTGTTTCTGGAGATACCTTCCAAGCCTGACTGCACTTGTTGTTTTCCCTGATCCGAATAACCCGACAAGCATTATTCTTTTCTTGCCGATCAGTGTCTCCTGCTTTTCACCTAGCAGGTTGACTATTTCCTCGTAGATTATTCTTGTGACGTGCTCTCTTAGTGTTACACCTTCTGGGAGCTTCTGATTGAGTGAGCGGTCCCGGATGTTTTGGGATAATTTGTAGACTAGCTGTATATCCACGTCTGACTGAAGGAGTATCCTCTGCAGGCCTTTTACCAATGCTTCAACAGACTCCCTGTCAACAGTAGTTTTTGTGAGTACTCTTCTCATCAGGTCGCTTATGCTTTTTCCCATGTCTTTGAGTGCGATGATTAATCACCTTGATACTAGAACATTAGCAAAATGAAAACTTAAATTGATTGGGGGTTGTTTGATTTTGTGTGTTTAGTTTATTTTTTAGGTTAGTATTTTTTCTATTTTGTGTTAAAGATAAGCTTAAAATTTTAACTGACATTTAATATTCATGGCAAGAGGCTGTCAATTAGAAATCTTGTGTAAAGAAGATCCTTATGTTTCTGAAAACTATCTATATGGAGTCACAATATTAGTTGATGGGCTGAGGGGAGAAAACACAACATTTCTCTTAGAAGGACTTATTAGATCAGATTACTGGAGTTTTTTTATCAGCTCATAGATCTAGTATTGAAGGTCTAAGACCAGGTCAAAGTTATTCACTCGAAATACAATGTGAAAACGGATAATCAATCATTCAATAAATTCCCAACAAACTCTTCCCTATCAAACTCCTTAAGATCCTTGTACTCCTGGCCAACACCTAAAGCAACAATAGGCTTACCTAAGATTTTGCACACGCTTAGGATTGCACCGCCTTTAGTGTTAACATCAATCTTCGTAAGTATAACTCCGTCTATTCTAACAGCCTCGTCAAATTTCCTCGCCTGCTCTACTGCATCATTTCCTGTTATTGAGTCAATCACGAGCAGCTTAAGGTGGGGTTTATCCACTCTGTCTATCTTCTTGAGCTCGTCCATTAGGTTTTGGTTGGTGTGCATCCTACCGGCAGTATCAGCAAGGACAACATCTATTCCTTTAGCTTTCGCATGCTCAACCGCATCATAAATCACAGCCGCACTATCCGCTCCATACTTGTGCTTGATCACTTTTATCCCTAATTTGTCTCCATGCTCTTCCAGCTGTTCGATGGCAGCGCTCCTGAATGAATCCCCGGCAGCAAATACGCATGAATACTTCTTCTTCTGAAGTTTACTCCCGATCTTGGCAAGGGTTGTTGTTTTCCCAGAACCATTGAATCCCAGAAAGATGATAAGACAAGGATGGTTTTGTTTAACCACTTTTTCCAGATCAATCTTAGGAACGTCTAAAATCTCAAGCAGGCTTTTTCTGATAGTCTCTTCAACTATTTTTTTGGCTTGGGTTCTTTTGACATCCTTTCCAATCAATGCTTTTTTCAAGTCTTCTTTGATTTTATCCGAGACTTCCAAAGCCACATCTGCTTCAAGCAAACTCAACTCCAAATCTTCAAGCATCGCTGACAAATCATTTTCAGAAATCTTTTTCTCGGTTATTTTTTTTGGGACTTTTTCTACAGTCTCGCTCACGCTTTTTGTTATAGACTGCACTATGTTTGACAGTTTTTTCTTAAGAATGTTGAACATACACTAACCCTGTTTTTGCAATAATTTTTGTATTTCAGGCTCTAGTTTTTGGATTTGGTTTGCAATCTGCACCATGCTGCTTTGAACGGTTTCTATTCCATTTTCAAGTGTTTTTTTTCTTTCTTCCAAGATTTTTTTTGTTTCATCGCTGTTTTTCTCGACAGCCACATCTGACCCTATGCTGATAATGAATTTTTCCTTCTTGTTTATATTTCCATGCATAAAGACGCTTGACCCCAGAGGCACAAGTATTTCTTCCTGTTTGGATTTTTTCAGCTCTTCCAAAGCTTCCCCCGTCTGCTCTATCTCCATTAGCTTCATTGCAAACAACTCCCTTCTTTCGTTGAATTGCTTGAACCTTTCTTCGAGGATTTGGTATTCCAGCATTTTTTGTTGCAGTTCTTCTTTTTGTGACATAATTATCTTCTTTTATTATTGGGGGCTAAATGTTTAAATTTGATTCGGGAAGAGATTTATTGTCTGGTTGAACATTTATGGGAAACAGAAATTATTTTCAATATCCACCCCAACAGAATTTGCTATTGCACTTACGATAAAAGGTATACCTTGCCTTGATGGGTCTCTGGTTGATCTATATTCCCATATGCCTAGTTTATCTGGTTTAGAAGCTCTCAGAAATGATAATACTTGATAGGGATTCCCGCTGGGGGGACCATACCTTTTTTGTGGGGGATATACATTTTGAATCCATAAACCAAAGCAGTCGGAGTCAATATCATGGTATTTAGCATGTTCACCAAAATTATCGTCATCGGCTAAAATTCTGCCACAGATACCACCCATCAAACATTTAACATAATAATTTCCGACAGTTAATCCCATCAATCTTTCTTTAACCCAATTCATATAATTTCCACAATTGTATGCGAATCTAGCACCTTTGGGTAGCTCCCTTTCATCCCCACAGTCGGAGTGATAATCATATCGGGAGGTTACATCACCTTTTTCATAAAGAACTATTGCTCCAGAATGGCTCGGTCCGATACCCACGATAAGATCATATAATCTAGATAGAGTAAGGACTCTTCTCCTTTCTTTTTCCAACTCTTTAATATTCCACATAGTTATATTGTAATCTGGGGATACGCCTTCAACCCGATCTGGATAGAATCCTAAATTACACCCCTGACCTAAATTAACTTCACCAAGATCCACTATCTGAATTCCATATTTGTAAGCTTCAGATATTACAGCTCCTCTTAATCTATCAGTAATATGTGGTAAGAAAGCCGGAATTAAAATTCCAGCATCTTGAATAGGAACATCTTCAATTGGTACACCGATCATGCCAATTCTAGGAGGCATAATTTAAAACTTAAATATTGAACTTAAATATACCTATTAATTGAAAGGATTCATTCAATCAAGCACTTCATCGGTTTTCCTATGCCAAATTCCTCGCAACTTCTTGGCTGAACTTCATTCCAATCCAAAGGGTCCTGCCCTTTCAGCAGCCATCTTTCACAGTAGTTGATATATTTCACCGCACATGTCGCCTTATTAGCCTCGCCAAAAATTTGCCCTATAAAGAACCAGAAACTGACAATAGTAAAAACAAGAAGCAGCGAGATAACCGCTATCAAAAATAAAGTGTGGGTTGCTATCGCTTTTGGTGGCATGAATAATATTTCTCTTCTACCTTTATTACACTTTCAATCCCATCTCATCCCTGGCAACATCCTTCAGAATCCTGATGAGGTTGATGACATTCTTCTTTTTGACTGATATCGCTCCTACAGTCCTGAATTTGCTTGAAGACCTGATAAGGTGATCGTGCTTTGTCTGATTAATTCTAATGGATTCCTCTTCCCCCTCATACTTGGGTTTAAAGACATCTATCCACAGCTTGTCAAATTTTCCCTGGTCGACCCTACCCACAAACCTGCTTTCGCCGGTTGAATAAAAGATTTTTGCAGGCCCTTTTTCGTCATAATTGACTCTTTTCTCGATTAGCATCCTATCCAGGATTTTTGTGACCGTATGCCTGTTTAAAGACAATTCTGAAGCTATATCAGTTATTGTGAGGCCTCTGGTGCTTTTATTCAAAGTTTCAACCACTCTGTCAGTGTTTTTAGAGTCATACTCCTCAGATGCAGACGTAGTTTCCTTATTCATTCCAACATCACCCTAGTAATATTTAAGTACTACTAATATTAAAACATTTATTAGAATGTAATGTATAGACACAAAGAATAGATCGAGGTGATTAGAATGGTATGTGTCTCGTTGTTTAGAATGAGAGAAGTTCCAGAAAAACTGGACATATTCTATGGGCTGGACGGGGAAAGAGTCGGAGACTGCTCTTTCGAAGCAAAGCAATCCGTGTACGGAGACGAAGAAATACAAGTAGAGGTTTCCTATGAGGAAGAGCTGGAAGCAGGAATGAAAAGATTCTTCTCAGAAGATGCAAAGCAAATAGCAGATTTTCTCAAAGAAAAGGGAAAGGAAAAAATCCTAAGAAAAGTCTTTTGTTTTGTGAACAGGGAAACAAGGACAGTCGAGATCTATCGCGGATCAGACTACATAACAGCAAAAATAAGGGAAGCACTTCAGAAACTGCTTAAAGTTGATTTAGAGAGAGTGAGCCTGAACTCCCAGCAACTGCTATCAATAGTAAACCAGAACAGTGAAGAAGTGAAGCAAGCAATGTTCAAATATCTGCATGGATTGTGGTATCATATCATGCGGGGAAACAAGCTTGAGAACAACCAGAAGTATTTAGAATACCTTTCAGCAAAGCCAGAATCCTTGAGAATGGTTTCAGTTATCCCGAAGATCAACTGGGTCAACGGAAGCAAATACATGGTCAGCTTCAACGGGGAAACAGGTACAATCGGGATGGGTGATGGAGCGTACAGATGGAAGCCTAGACAGGAAATTAAGCAGTTCGTAGACTTGATTCTGAGAGCCGCGGATTGACTTTTTCTTTTTTTGGTGGTATTTGTGGCGAAGTTGAAGATATATTTAGATACAAATATGGTCTACGGCTTGTTCAAAAGAATGTTTCAGGCTGTCTTTAAGGGAAGAGAGTTCAGGATTCCTGAGAAGATTAGGTTCATGCACAGAAACTCGGATAAGATTGAAGCATATACATCATTCTTTACGCTGATAGAAATTGCCGGCGAGCTCAGAAGCTTATCAAAGAGAAAGAAAATAAAATTAAACAAAGCACAAATCCAATCAATGTTCAACTTCTTTACGGAAAACTTCCAGGTGGAAATTCTGAGAGAAATTAGAATAACAGACAAGGCCTTGGAATACTTTTTGGATGGAGTTCAATGGAAGGATGCAATACAGTTGGACATCGCAAGGAACAATGGTTTCACTTTGGTAACTGATGATTCTGATCTGCAGCGCATCGGGAAGAAACATTACCCAAACATTTTGAATTTTAGGGAGTTAGCAAGCGAAGAATCTCAATTAGCGGGTGCACCAGCTGTCCTATCAACACCTCCACTCACGAAGGGCGGGGAAGAGGCTATAAGATAAGACTTTGACATGTTAATAATATCAACTTGGATCCTTCGTTAGCTGTTGTATGTGCCGCAAGAATAGAGATAGCAGTAACAAATGCTTATAGGATATAATAGCGGATATTTTTTTGCATCTTTACCACTGACAATTAACTTATTCTAGGAATATAAATATGTTTTTAAGTCTATGTCAACCAATTAATTTACTGAGGGCCGGTAGTCTATCGGCTAGGACGGTGCCCTTACAAGGCATAGAGCCCAGTTCAACTCTGGGTCGGCCCATTAATAATTCTTGTCAATAGTGTGTAATTTTTAATTCGTCTCACTATCGTTCGACAACCTCGATGATAAGAGTTTAGAGTTTCTGCTAAAATAGATTTTTTTGAAATCACGCCCTGTTTACTTATCTATTGGTTAACGAGAATTTTTGGTATGATATGTTGCCTAGGTGGCGAAGATTGAGGTTTAGGGGAAGTCTTAACATTCAAGTCAGAATATAGGAGGGTTTAGGTTTTGTTCCCATAAGCAGATCTCCCTCAAAAAATTGCTAAAAACCCAAAATACTGCGATTTTTCCATGATTTGAGCGTTAGGCATTTAAATGTTGTCTTCTTTGTTATATCATAAATAGGTGAAAAGATGAATTCAAGGATACTTTTAAATGCAGTTTTGGCTGCATTTTTGGCTCTAGGTGGAGAAGGTGCTCCGAAGACAGCAATTGCTATGGAAGCAACAAGGGTCCCTCCCACCGCGAGTTACTTAGATAATGACTCCAATTCCTGGGGGGGTCTTTGGCCAGGACCTTATAAAAATGTGAGACCCGAGGTGGATCTGGTGAATGTGGTGGAGTTGAGAAATCCGCCTCAACCGCCCATTATGGAGTATCCATGGGTGTCTCCTGACCAGAAAGAGCCTCTACTCTTTGCCACTCTCAGTCAGAGTGGTGAGTTTCAAGAAGGGTATGTGGCAGATGTTGGACGGGTTCCCTCGGGCGCCATTGAATGCGTGGCTGGGGCGTTTGTCTTTGTTCAAAACCCCTTGCCGGAGTTGAAAGGGGATTTCCTGGACATCTCTTTGACAGCCCAAAACCTGGCGGGGAATTGGGAAAGAGTTGTTCGGAAGACTATAGTGACCGGGGCAACGATCACGGAGAATTGGGAGTACGGATTCGTTCTTCCCCCGATTGAGGAGATCCGGGAAAAACCAGTGACTTTATATCTGTATGCTCGCCACATCAAACATCCCGGTTTCTTGGGTTCATTCTGGGCATACGATGGGAAACTAGAATGCTCGGTACCGAGTGTATGGACATCCTACCTGCCTATAGTCCCGAGAAACTCGAGATACTTTACTTCAGGAGAGCCGTTTTCTAACTAATCAGTCTTACGACGGGTGCTTTCTTGAAAGAGAGGTGCCCGCTGGTCGAATCTTTTCTTTTTTCACTGATATATCATCTCCAAGAGAGGGAAGTTGAAAAAAGGCTGAGGAATTGATAGACAGGGAAAAGACGATGATTTAAGAAATAAGGTTGTGCTCAAGACTTCTGTTGTTGGCTATGATGTTGGCAAGCATATTGGCGAGGATGATGAGAATCTTGTATTTGTTTGCTCCTCAAATGCTGTCAAGAGGAAGATAATGCAGAATCTTGCGAAGTTTAGTTATGAGAAAGAATTGAATTTTGCTGTGTTTGCCGTTGATTCTGATGATATTAAAAAAGGAATTTTCACAACTTTGATTGAATTTGTTGAGGATCAATAGCGTGATTAAAATGAAGGCAGAAGAATCTTTATTGACAAACCCGACTAAACTCTATACATTGCTTTTGCTATATGAGTCAAATAGGCATGGATATGAGATAATAGAAGAATTTATGAGAAGGCTTGAGAAGAAACTGAGTCCTGGCCAGATTTATCCGCTTCTGAAATCGATGATGAAGAAAGGTTTTGTTGAAGTTTATGATGAATACAACGGCAAGAGAAAGAAAAAAGTCTATAGGATCACAAAAGAAGGCCAAGAAATTTGTAAAGATTCTGTAGAAAAACTGAAAGGACTTTTTGATGCGCTAAAATAAGGGAATTAGGTAGACTGTCTTTACAATTTAAATCCTTAATTGCTAATAACTTTATTATGTTCAGTAAAAGGCAAGAAGAGGAGTCATTTAGGTTTAAACCAAGAACAGAAGAAAAAACCCAGACTATTTCTAATCAACCCAACATGGAAGAAGTCATGGAAAAGATCAACACAATCACCGAACAAATCAACCTGATGTCGAAATACCTTTCCTATCTTTCCCAGAAGTTTGACAAGACAATTGACAGCGCGATAACATATGACAGAACATTGGATGAGATTGAGGGCAGGATCAACTCTTTGAAAAACAAGATTGAAGACTTGGAGATAGTTTCACCTGATGTTGATTTGGCTGAGGACAGGAACAGAGCGATTTAAGATTTTTTTTGACATCTGCTATTAAAAATAGATTAAACGGTTTTAATTCTACACATGCAATAAATTAGCATGCCATCAAATCAAGACAAAGAGCTAATTACTTTTTGCGGCCTTTATTGTCCCGACTGCATTAACCATAAGGGAGAAGTTGCTGATTTGGCAAGGGACTTGAGAAAGAAATTAAGAGAAGAAAAAATGGATAAGGTTTCCAAAGGTCTGTCAAAATACTTCAAAGAATTCAAAAATTATGGCCAGTGCTATGAAGTGTTGGGAGCTATGGTAAGGTTGAGATGCAATAGGACTTGCCGGAAAGGTGGCGGTCCCCCGCAATGCAAAGTCAGGAACTGCTGCAAAAAGAAAGACATTCAGGGATGTTGGGAATGTGGAGAATTTGAAACCTGCGACAAATTAGATTTCCTGAAACCGCTTCATGGAAAAGCTAACATCGAAAACTTGAAAAAATTGAAGAAGAATGGACTAGATGGTTTTATCAAAGGAAAAAGATGCTGGTGTGAATTCAAGGAATAGGTATTTATAACGCTTAATTTATAATTTGTTCATGAAAAAAACCAAAGCTGGTCTGCTGTTTGGATTGTTGTTTGGTATTTTGGATTTAGCCATTATGGTCATGCAAAAATTGACATGGGACGCTAATCTTTCTGCATTTAGCTTGTGGGTTGTCAGCGGGTTTTTTGTCGCAACAACGAGCATAAAGCTAAAACCCATACTAAAAGGAATGCTAATCTCTTTCTTGGTTCTTCTACCTTCAACTTTCATAATAGGTTGGCAACAGCCTTTGAGTTTAATTCCAATACTTGCGATTACTGCAGTTTTTGGGATGTCGCTCGGTTTTCTTGTGGAAAAATTCGGCTAATTTGAGAATTAGTATTTTGAATATGAAGAATCAGTCAAATTAAAAAGTCCCCTGAATAGCGAGGGAAAGATTTGAACTTTCGACCTCGGGGTTATGAGCCCCGCGAGCACTCCAGGCATAGAGGATTCCTTTGAATCTTGCTCCACCTTTGTAGAGTAACTTCGCTACGGTTAACCTCGCTAACTTAATAATGATAAAAGAATACTTATAAACCTTAGGTGAACTTCTTTCTCCTCACTAAACTCAGATAACACTTTCTTCCTTGGCTGCCTTTTCTCTCTTCTCTGGTTCTTATTAAGCCTATTGATTCGAGGTAATTGATGTGCTGCTTAAGCGATGTATCTGACAGTTGTTCGTATGATTTGTTGTATTTCGAATTAAGCTTTGAGAATATTATCTCTTTTTCTTTTGACAATAACTCGACAATATTCTTGTCAACGCCTTCCAACCTATCCTGCATGATTTGGACTTTGACTGATTTGACCCCGAGCAGTATTTTTTTGACATGCTCTACTGTTACTTTGCTCCCACCTTCTTCCTCACAGACCTTCGCTGCTTTCCTGAGACATTCCAGTCCAACCCTCACATCGCCGCCGCGGTTGACAGCATGATTCGCACACAATAGAACAACTCCTTCTTGAACTACTCCTGGCTTGAACGCATCTTCACACCTTTTTTTAAGAATGCTTTTCATCTCTTCAAGAGAATAACTTTTGAATTTAATTTCTTCGGCGTCTAAACTACTCCTAATCCTTGGTTCAACATTTGCAAAAATATCCTCATAGTTCGAGATCATCACTAATCCAACAGGAGAATTAACATACTGGTTGATTCTTAAAAGATCATATAATGCGGATTCATCCTTTTTGACGATCTGGTCAACTTCATCCAAGCCGATGATAAGGCTTTTGTTTTTTCTCTTCAGCAATTCTACAAGCTTTTCAATTATTTCATCCTTCGACAAGCCTCTTCTTGCCAATGGATACCCAAGCTCGACAGCAATTTTTGCAAGCAGCGCAGTTGCAGTATTATAATCCCATGTGTTAATGAAAACAGTATCGACCTTTTCTCCGGCAAAATTTTCCAGCTCCCTGAACACAAACCTAGTGACGCAAGTCTTGCCTATGCCTGGAGCCCCGAATATGAATGTATTCTGCGGCTTTCTTCCTTTAGTCAAAGGGTTGAGGTTATTTGCTATTTGTTGAATGTGTGTTTCTCTGTGTGGCAAGAAATCTGGGAGAAATTCCATTGATAATGCTTGCTCGTTTTTGTAGATTTTTGATTCCTGCAGCTGCTGAAAAATACTCATGAATATAGATTGTCCGAGAATATACTTATTCTATTATCCTTGCTATTACTCTAGCAGGTGAGCCATCGGCATCTTTTAGTTTTAGAGGCAAAGCAATTACATCAAATTTCTTCCCAACCAACTTATCAAGATTTGTCAGGTTTTCTATAACCAGTACATCATTTTTGAGCAATATTTCGTGAATTTCAGATGAGCCTGTTCCCTCGACAGAAGGGGCGTCTATGCCAATAATCTTAACCCTTCTTTTTACAAGTTCTTTAGCAAATTTTATGCTGACTTTTGGGTTGTTTTTGTAGAAATTTTTTTCTCGGAATTTCTTTGTATAATCAGTCCATAACAAGACTATAGCATCCTTTTTGACTTTGCTTAAATCTGCGCCAATAACTTTCTGGTTTCTTGCGTCTATCACTACACCATTTCCCATGAACTTATCCAGTGGATAATCATCGAGTTTCTTGCCGTTTTCCAGTCTATGATAAGGGGAATCTATGTGGGTTGAGAAGTGCGAATTGAATTTGAGCTTGGTTACGTTCCAGCCGTCTTTTTCTACTGACAGCACTTTCTTGAATTCTGGTTTAGGGTCTCCTGGAAATTCTGGGAAGTCTTCTGATAATTCCATTGTTAGGTCGATTAGTTTCATATCAATCAATCTAATTTGATTCAACTAGGTATGTTTCGACTCTTTCTTTTCCTGCACCTTTATTTTCTCTTTTTAAACGTATTTTTCCAATTTCACTAGTATTTTTTACATGTGTTCCCCCGCAGAACATTTTAATATTATCACACTCCCATACTCTAATGTTTTCATTACTGGTACTTGGATAAGTTCTAATTTCTTTGCTTTTAGAAATAAAATCATTGCATAATTTTTCGACTTCCACCAATTTTTCTGGGTTCAGTTTTTCTTGACTTCCATAGTCTGATCTATCTTTTTTATTATCAACATTTGTCCCTAATCTTTCCATTTCTCCGAAAATTTGAAATAGAAAATACTCCATTATATGGCTAGCTGAATGTAATTTCATTGTTCTATATCTTCTATCCCAATCAATAGAAGATTTTACAGTATCTCCAGAAGAAAAATTAGGCGTGAATTCTAGAACATGAAATACTTTTCCCCCAGATGGTATTTCTTGACCATTAACCTTTACTATTTCTGCACCCTCTTTTATTGTATTAATAACTTTGATTCCATTAATCTCCCCACTATCCCCGACTTGTCCTCCACCTTCAGGGTAAAAACAAGTTCGATCCAAAACCACTTTAGTATCCTGTATTTCTATTACTTTTGCCTCAAATTCCTTTTGATAAGGGTCTTCATAAAATAGTTTTTTGGTCATTTCATTTTCATTCATCATTTTCTCCTCCTTTATTGAAACATTATTTTCCAATTGAATTGTTATTTTTTGTTGATTGAGTTCTTTTTTATTAATCACATCATCCGTTTCAGCTATTTTTATTTCAGACTCTTTATTTTTCAATGTAAATTTCTCAACAACAAAATCTCTATCTAAAGACTGTATGAATGGGATCAATCTCGGGCCTTTCTCCTTTCCCAACAAAACTAAATATGCCGCTTCGAAAATTTCCTGTGGTTTGATGCTAAAGTGTTCAGACAATTTATTTATTTCAGCCCATATTTCTTTATCTTTTCTTTCTTTTTCAAGAAAATTTCCCAATGACATGATAGATTCTTTCTGCTGGCTTGAAAGTTTGTTAATAATATCTTCTGAAATTGACTCAATAACTTGAATTCTATAATTTTCTGGGGCGAAATTTTTAGCCCACATGTTAGCATATTTCAATATTTCTTCTAAATTGTTTTTTTCACTGTCTGTTAATTTTCTATCTATTTGGCCAATCTTTGCAAGAATTTCTTCAGCTCTTTCTACTATATTTTCATCTGGCAATATCTGTGCAATCATACTGGCAAATTCGAATGATACCCTGAAAGGTTTTTTCTTCGGGGCTTCGCTAATTGAAGACAATTCATAAATTCTTTTTGCATTTTGTCTTGTTCTGTCATCAGCATCTTCTAACCCAAAATAAACTTTCTCAACCCTCTCAAATTCATTGAAGAGCAAAGGCAAAGTATTTCCTTCTGGAGTGAAATCTATTGCTGTTTCTGGTCTGCTTTTTACCATCAAAAACCTAAGCATATATGCTGGCAATATATCAAACATATCTACAAAACCGCTTCCTAAACCTTTCGATGTGCTCATTTTCTTCCCGCCAACCAAAAAGAATTCGTAGCCTTTTCCGATATTTTCGCAAGTTGATGGGTATGGTGGGAGATAGTTGAAGACCTCACATGCTATTGCAACTGAAATGCTTCTTGAACCGCCTAAAGTGAAATGATCCTTCCCAGCGCTTTCATAAACTACCCCAACAGTCGGCCATTTTGCTGCCCATTCGACTTTCCAAGGCAATTTACCGTTCCCATTATATGGTGAAATTTCCCCTTCAAATCCGCAACCTTCAGCCCAATCAACTAAACCAGGCACACACCTGTATTTAATAATTTCTTTCTCAGAATCCCATTCATATGCAACTGTAGTTCCGATGCTTCCGCATTTTTCACAAATAGGATTGAATGGCAATTTTTCTGAGCCAACACTTTTTCCGTAAATTTTTTTATAAATCCCTTGGATTTTATCCGCGTTATCTAAAGCAATTTTTATCGTCTTATTAAAGTCGCCATTTATGTATCTTTTGGCAGTACTTTCCAATTCTGCCTCTATTCCAATCTCGCCAAACTTATCCGTACACTGCCTGAAATAATAATCGCCGTAATGCTTGTACCCTTCAACAGGAGAAGGTACATGAATCATAGGCTTGCCAAGATATTTTTTGTATTTTTCTTGATCCAGATTTTTTGGTATAGCATCAAATGGATCCATATCATCGCTGCTTAAAATAAATCTTGCATTCATTCCGGCTTGTCGCATGGATTTGGCTATGCAATCATGAATTACCCATCCTCGAGCGGAGCCTATATGAATTTTTCCAGAAGGCGTTTTTTCGTCGTATACAATGTAGCCTCTTTCTTTTACGGTTTTTTTAAGAATAGGGCTATTCTCAACTCGTTTTTTCACTTCTTGAGTTACTTTATCCGTCCAGTAAACCCATTCTTTATTATCTTCTTTCATTATTTTCATATTTCTCACGTAAGTTTTTATAACCTATTTTCTAGTCATCCACTAAGTAAATTCTATTCCCTTCTGTTTTGACGCCACAATAACTACTCCTTTCTCCTAAAAATTTTGCTAGATTTCTTTTGCTTTTTCCTGCTCCACCATAAACATCTGTGAATCCTTCTATAGGGACGGCATTTTCTAGACCAATAGCGGTTTTTGTTTTTAAGTAAGCTCTTAGATAATCAGCTAAACCAACAATTTCTTCCTCATATCTTACATTTAGTTCAAGCCCAGAGATATATTGCCTTAATTTCCTATCTGTTCCATCTAGTCGGCCTTTTGGTATTTGCACAACTTTTCCAGAACCATCATTTCTTGTAACTCTTATTCTTGAACCATTTGGATTAACATTTATTCTGCTACCGTATCTCTCTAATAAAAAATCTACTATATCTTCTCCAGTTTTATGCCTTCCGATCAACACCTTTTCCCATTATTTTCCACCTCAATTTTTTTAGACAGGATTGCTAGGATTCGAACCTGAAAGCACCAGAAGAAGCACAACCCAAAGAAAGCCTATGCGTAACTAGCACTTCTTCTTCAGCTTCAAACCAAAAATTAGGCTATACGAAAATAAGAAATCAACAGAGCTTTTTACATTCGCCTATCACACTTAACACCATTACTCAAATTTATATAATGGAAAATATTTAAACCTACCAGTCATCCTCCCAAAAATAGACGTGCTCTTTCTTTTTGCCATAACCGAAAAATTTCACTAAAATAAAACCAACAATCATCCCACCAAGATGACCGAAGTTAGCGATCCCAGGCTGAACACCAGATACACCTGAGAACAACTCTATCACCGCAATAAGAATAATAGCAATAAATGCTGGCATAGGGACAAAATAGACGTAGATAATATTTCTTGGATATAATATAGCGTACGCAGTGACCACCCCAAATATTGCTCCAGAAGCGCCAACAAGAGGAATGCTACCAACACCGTTAATCAGGATATGGAATATTCCTGACCCAAGACCGCAGAGTGTATAAAAGATAAAGTATTTCTTGTTTCCCATAACTTCCTCAATAGTTGGGCCGAACATCATCAGAACAAACATGTTAAAGAAAATATGCATAAACCCGCCATGAACGTACATGAACGTAAAGAACTGCCAGACCATTCCTTTCTGGATAGCAAGCGTGGGTGTCAATGCCAGCAAATCGAATATTTGAGCACTGAAGCTTGTGAAGAGGAAGACGACTATGTTCACGACTAGCAATTTCGCAGTTACAGTATCGAAAAAACTTTTTCTTTGCCCGAACATTACTCTCATAAAATCACATAATATTTCTCATTATATTAACCGTCAATCCTTATATCTTTTCCAAGCTCTTATAAATTTCTTAATTCTTTTTCCTTCCCCGCTAATTAAAAATGAAAATGTTAACGGGACCATTGAAACTAAAATGGCAAGTATTTTATTTTTCGGCTGGACTATTTTATCGAGATTAAAGATTACTATAGTAAATAGCATAAAAGATATCATGAACATAAAAATCATCAGGAATTTGATTTTTTTGTTTTTAGTCTTATTTATCGGATCAAAAATGGACATAAGATGAATTTGATTTTTATCAATAAGAATCAATGGATCGAGTGGGATTTAAAGCTTGGACACTTTCTAAAATTGGTTCTCTTGAATCTCTAAATTCTTCTTCTCTCAAATCTAATTGTGAAAAAAATTGTTCCATATATTTCATCGGGGATTGTTTATACACCTTCTAAATTAATTAACCTTTATTTATCTAGTTTACAATTTATCTTTTGATGATTATGATCAAAATTAAAGATGCCCCTACGATTATTAAATTAGGATTTAATGTTCTTATTTCCAAAATGCCTTATTTTCCAATAATAGCTTCTTTTGATGTCACAAATAAGTGTACCCTAAGATGTAAACATTGTTACTGGTGGCTTCAAGAACACAATAGTGAGTTGGACGATGAAATATTTTATCAAAAAGTATTAGAAATAAAAAAAAGGCACCCGACTTTAATCTATGCCATTTGGTTGGGGGGAACCTTTACTTAGACGCAACCTAATTGAAAAACTTAAAAACTTGTTTAGCTTAAATCAGGTTATAACCAACGGTACTATACCTTTACCGTTATGGAAGGATGTTCGTTTTCTTTGTTCGGTTGATGGTACTAAAGATTATCATGAGGCTCAAAGAGGGAAAAACACCTACGATAAAATTAAAGCTAATATAAACCGAAAAGATTTGGACGTCCATCTTTTTTGTGTTGTTACTAAAATCAACGAAAAATGTCTCGAAGAATTCGTCGAAGAATGGAGTAAAACAAGCGTTAAGTCAGTTGGTTTCGGTTTTTATACACCCATAAAAGGTAAAAATAATGAGGAACTTTGGCTGAATTTCAAACAACGGGATAAAGTAATTAAAAGAATAAAGATACTGAAACAAAAATACCCTCAATTTATCCACTCTTCAGATGCTATTTTGGACAGCTTTATGTCTGACAAATGTCAGCAAACGACCGAAAAATGTCGTCGTGATTATAGCTCTTTTAATGCAATGTGTTTTGACTCGACTATGAATAGAAAATTTCCGTGTGTTATTTGGGAGGAAGCTGATTGCAGTAAATGTGGTTGTGTCGGCTCTGTTATGGGAGAATCTATAAGAAATGGCAGGAGAATATCTATCTTAAACACCAAAATAAAAGATATTTTAAGCAATAATTGCTAATAAACCAAATTACAGAAGAGGAATTCCTAATTTTTATTAATGGGCCCGCTGGGATTTGAACCCAGGACCACTTGTTTTTACGCTCAGTTGCCTTATAAGACAAGCGCTATAGCCGCACGAAACAGTGCACTAACCAAGCTGAGCTACGAGCCCTTTACTACTTATTTGGTTTTTACACTCAAATATAATTTAGTCAAGTCTTGAATGAAGTTTAAAAATTTTAACTTTAAATGAGTTTCGCAACCCTAGATTTTCAGGTTATTTTCATGCTTCAGTATCTCCGAAAGTAAAAAATCAGGGTAAAGTTTATTATTGACCTTACCCATCATATTTTTATCTG
>PFTQ01000028.1 GCA_002789635.1 Candidatus Aenigmarchaeota archaeon CG_4_9_14_3_um_filter_37_18
CAACGCCACTCAGGGATTCGCTTACGGATTGTCAGCAGCCCGCCCGGCAGCCAAAGAAGGTGTTGTCTGGTGGAATGTATCAGCAGGCTTCCACTGTCCGCAGTGGTACAACTCGACGCACTGGATATGCAATACAGGCGCAGCCACAAGGGCTGACCCAGTTTAATTTCTCAATCTCGGCAATGCTCTTAAGGGCTCAGCATTCATGCACATGCCCTTTCTGTATAAATTCATGCCGAAATTTTCAAATGCGGCGCTGCAAGCTTTTGAGATATTTAAGAGCGGTTATTATCAACATAGCTCAATCTCGGCATCGTGTTTGGAAGCTTGAAGCCAGGAAAAGTGCGCAATAGGAATGTAATAATATCGGGCAATTTCTGCATTGCGGGCGGAAGCGTTAAAACCAAACCAAACATTTGATTCCTGAAGCTGCTGCAGGCACTGGATTTTTCCCTGAATTTGAGGATTAGATCCTATCTAAACAATGAAAGAATCAAAGACAGGCTCGCCTCCCGAATTCTTGGATGGGGCAAGAAAATCAGTGAAACTCGGGAGGTTTTTTCGGCAGGAATCGGGATATGCCTGGGCGGTTAATTTACCCAGGATTCATTATAGTATGTGGCCTAAATTTCTACACAAAATAATGTTCTGTTAACATCAAAAACCAATAATTAGGAAGTTTCTGAAAAATCATTGTGTAATTATTTCAGTCTACCACTATAATATCCACTGGTTTTGGGAGCATGTCTCGGCCCCTGCAAAATTCATCGCTGATAGAGGTTGATCTGATAAAAATATAAGCACCCCCGCAAAATAAATTATGTGGAAGTATGAGCTATCAAAAATACAGGGTCAAAAGCCCCATAAAATCTTTTCGCGACCTTGAGGTTTACCAGAAGACTATAGAACTATCCAATGGAATCACTACCCTGCCTTTTTTAAAAGGCGAGGAATTTGAAAAGGATTGTGAAGAGATCAAAGCAGCTGCGGAGAAAATACCCAAGCTGATTGCGGAAGCGTATGGGGATAGGTTTGACTCGCATGAATTAGCTCATAAGAAAATAACTCATGCAGTGTCTTTATCTGCGAATATGATCACAAAAATAGACCTTTTAAGGGAGAAATTTTCCGGGAATAAGGAAGAGAAGGAGGAGTTGGACAAGCTGTTGACAAAATACCAGGCTCAGAAAAGAAAAATATTGAACTTGAGGTCTGCGTGGGTTAGGATAGCAGAGATGTATCCTGATAAGAAAAAGCAGAATTGAATCCTCTTTTAAAGCTTATTAAAGATTAATGCTGAATAATAGATGGGTGGATCGGATGATGCGCATTAGAGAGATCAAAAAAATAGCCGGGGAATTGAAAAAGATAAAGGAAATCAAAGCCGTCTATCTGTTCGGCTCATATGCCATGGGAACAGCCACTCCTATGTCGGACATAGATGTCTGCGTCGTCGTTGAAAGGGATATATCCGATGATAAGAAGGCTGATATAGTAAGCCTATCGAGTGATAGAATAGATGTCTCCATGTTTTGGGATCTGCCGATATTCATAAGGCACAGAGTTCTGAAGGATGGAAAAATTTTGTTTGAAAGGGACGAAGGGTTTTTGAACTCTGTCAGGGTTTTAACGCTCAGGGAATATTTCGATTTCAAGCCGATGATTGAGAGATTCAGCGAGGTTTATTTTGGTGATAAGGAATGGATAGAGAGAAGATAATAAAAATACTCAGCGACATAGACAAGTATTTGAAGGATTTAGAGGGCAGAAAAATTGTAAGTCTAGGCGATCTGAGAAACCTGGAAAAATACTATGCGTGCTCTATGATTTTGTTTTCTCTTCTCAATAGGGTAATAGATTTGGGGCAGGAAATCGTAATTTCGAAAAAATTTGGAATGCCTTCCAGCTACAAGGACATTTTTAGGCTATTGTATGAGAGAAGAATTGTCAATAAGAAGAATTTCGAAGGGCTCAAAAAATTCGTGGATTTGAGGAATGCGTTGTCGCATGAATACTATCGGGCTGATGAGAAAAAAATCTTTGATGCCCTTCAAGAGATAGAGCAGGTTGAAAAATTCGTGTCGGAAGCAAAAAATTTCCTGAAAAAAAATTGATGAAATAAATGACAATAAAACCAGACGGCAATATGAAGCTGAATGAATTTGCATCTGAAAAAACACTGAAGGCAGGCGGTTGCAGGCAGCTAACACATTGCCCTTACTGTCATGGAAGAGCCATAAAAAGAGGCATGAGAAAAAAGAAATACGAAAATATTCAGAGGTATTACTGCGAAAACTGCAGAAGGCCATTCACATCTGCGATAACAAAACACAAGACATTCCCTTTGAGGGTTATAATGGATTCTCTCACCCTATACAGCAGGCTGCATACAGCTGGAGAGATTTCGAAAAAGATAAAAGAATCGCACGGCCTGAGCGTCTCGCAGCAGACAATATCCAGCTGGGTCAAGGAGTATGAGGAATACATCCCATTCATCAGGATGAGGGATTTTGTATCAAAGAAATATTCGAGAAAAGAGATGATCGAAGAGTCGAAGATGTTCCATCAGCAGATATATGATTTCAAATACCACCGGGCCAAACTAGACTGCATCCTTGACGAAGAATTCCGCCATCAAAAATTCAAGCCCCTGAAGGAATTCCTAGAGCTTGTAAACGATGAATGCCCGCATCAGCTTTTCCAGAATACAGCAAAAAGGGCGTCGGAATTCAAAGATGCATTCAGCTTGGATGAAGTAAAAATCACGCCGAAAAATAATGCAGCTGTGAAGATAGGAAATTTTGTTGTCCAGGCTGTTGTCAACAACAAGCTGCGCCATGAGGTGCTGCAGAACTTCATGCTCTCGAATGATACAGCAACTGTGGCGGTGGAAGTGCCGGTTATTATTGATTCTGAAGATATAAGGCATTACAAACATGAGCTCAATTTTGAAATTCCCATCCAGCTCAGCGACGGGGAATATATTACAGGGCATATAGATTTGGTTCAGGTAAGGAACGGATCTATTCATATTCTAGATTACAAGCCCTCCGCAAAGAAGGCCAAACCTGTTTCCCAGCTGACGACCTATGCTTTGGCTCTTGCTAGGCTGACAGGGCTGCGGCTTTACCACTTCAAGTGCGCGTGGTTTGACGGCCAAAACTACTACGAATTCTTTCCGCTGCATGTTGTCTACAAGCTGAGAAAAGCAAAAAAACTCCCGAAGGCCCAGATGAGATTAGCCTCAACGCTGAAACCGACTTGATGTTTGAAATGCGGATGCACCGCAGCTTTGATGTTTGGAGCACATCTTCTTTCATCCCCGCTCTTCACCTCTGCATCCGCCGCTCGGGTCGACCTCCATCCGGTTCACCACCCCCCCCGCAAAACCCCGCAAAAACCCCGCAACCCAGCCCACAAACAGCCGCACATCCGCGAAACCAGGTTGCCAATCCCCCCGCAGAATCCGTTTGTTTTGAAGCAGAATGCCCATTTCTCCTTTAAGAAAATTGGATTTTCCAAAAAACTTCAAATAGAACAAATGCTTTTATATCCCACCGTACAACAATTAGTAGTGGTAAGAATGGAAACTTTGGAAGTAAAAAAATCCGATTTCAGCAGAATATTAAGCATGGCAGAGCTGCTGGTTCATGAGGTTGAGCATGCGCTTTCCCAGGATGAAATAGTTAGAAAAAGGGTAAAGGACATAAAAAGCGGCAGAGTGAAAGGAAAATCAGAAGGGGATTATTATGAGTACCTCAAAAAAAGAGGAATCAAAGCCTGCTGAATGGACCATAAGGTTTCATGACAACTTCTTTAGGGATTTGGACAGGCTTTCAGTAAAAAACATACAGATCTTTGAAAAAAAGAAGCAAAAAATTCTGGAGAGCCCTTTAAGGCAGAAGCATTTGAGAGGCGGCGCAAACTGCTACAGGGAGCCGATAACAAAAAGCATAAGGCTTGTGTATTTCATACAAGGCCATACCGTCTGGATGCTTACAATAGGGGCGCATGACAAGTCATATGAGACATTCAAAAAAAGGCTGTATTCCTTGCGCTTAAAATACGACCTGAAATAATCGCAGCTTCGTTAACAAATCCCACTCTCTCCACTCATTTCCGCCCCCAATAAACCCAAAAAAACCCAAAATTCCATAAATTATTTAAATGCTCACCGCTAACATTTATCACATGAAACAAACATTTACAATTATTATTGAAAGGGATGAAGATAACTGGCTTGTGTCAGAAGTGGTTGAGCTTTCAGGATGCCATACTCAGGCTAAAACAATGGACCAGCTATTGAAAAGGACTAAAGAAGCAATCCAGGCATATCTTGCAACTCCTATTGGCGAGTCATCTGGAGAGATGGCAAGGCAAGAGACATTTGTTGGCTTGCAGCAAATAGAGGTGTAATTCTTGAAGCTGCCTAGCTTGACAGGCAATCAATTAGGCAAAATAATAGAGAAGTTTGGTTTTGTTTATAGCCATACAACAGGAAGCCATATGGTCTACAAGCACCCAGATGGCAGAAGGACAACAATCCCATGCCACTCGGAAGAAAAAATTGGCCCTGGCCTGTTGACCAAAATAATCAAGCAAGACCTCCAAATCCCTAGAGAAGAATTCATGAGATCGCTAAAAAAATAAGGCACATGCATGCATCTCCTCTTTGCGTTCTCCTCTTCACATTCTAATCTTTCATATGCGCATCACGCAATTTCTGTTCCCATTAGAGCCCATCCAAACCACCAAACCATCCCCGCCCGCGCCCGAGCATCAGCAAAACCCCGCTGCCGATCCGCCCGCAGAATCCGTTTGCTTTCAATGCAATTTGTCTTCAATGGAATAAGCCCCAAAGGCGGGCAATATTTATATAAATGGTTTAACATATCTTTACCTTAGGGGTGAAGCGGAGATGCAGCCAAAAAAAAATGAAAACATAAGAAGCATCCAAAAAAAGATTATTCCCATCCTGAAAAGGAATAAGGTAGTGAAAGCCGGGATATTCGGAAGCTATGCGAGGGGGGAAGCAAAAAAAACTTCAGACATAGACATCTTAATCCAGCCCCCGAAAGGAATCGGCCTTGGGTTTGTAGGCATAAAACTCGAATTAGAGAAGGCGTTGGGAAGAAAAGTCGACTTAGTGACGTATAAATCAATCCACCCTTATTTAAAGGAATATATTTTAGCCGATGAGGTAAGGATAATATGAGCAGGCATGAAGACTTGCCTTATCTGAAGCATATATTGGATGCTGTCAGCGATATAGAGGATTCTATTGATGGCTTGTCCAAGGAAGAATTCAAAAAAAATAAAGATGTTAAGGATGCTGCTATTAGAAGGCTGGAGATAATAGGAGAGGCTGTAAAAAATATTTCCAGCGAGCTTAAAGGGAGGCATCCTGAAATTGAATGGCCGAAGATAGCTGGAGCCAGAGATATAATGATTCACGCGTATTTCATGGTAGATTTGGATATAGTTTGGGATATTGCCAGGAAAGACCTGCCGGATTTAAAGAAAAAAATCGAGGCGATTCTTGAAGAGAAATGCAATGAAAAAAATAACAGAAAATAGAATCAGGCAGCATCGGCATCAGAACTATGCAATTTCCATTATTCTTCTTAATTTTGCCCGCCAAAAGTTTTACTCTTTTTCAACCCGCCCGCAGAATCCGTTTGCTTTCAGGGAAATAAGTCCAAAAATTAAACTATACTCAGGGAACTAAATAATTGAGCACTTTATGATGGAAAGGCTGTTTTTTCCAGTAGTTTGAA
>PFTQ01000018.1 GCA_002789635.1 Candidatus Aenigmarchaeota archaeon CG_4_9_14_3_um_filter_37_18
CGCCCCATTAGTAGCAGATCCTCTTGTTCCAACAGCAATATCTAAATAGCCATCATGATTATAATCGCTTAAATCAATAGCGCCATGCAAACAGCACCCAGAAGGCGAAGGAGCGTCTGGTAGTCTTACTGATGCAGCAAATGTCCCATTTTTATAACTTGAAGTCCACCATACTCTCCCGCATTGATCTTTTACTGCAAAACCCTCATTATTGTAAAGAGGTTTAATATCAAAACTAGCTCTAACACTATTTGATGGACTAACAACCATTACCTGTAAATTTGAGCCAAAATGAAGCGGTAAAAAATTCAAAACAGCAGTCTTATGTGGCAGTATTGATTGAGGATTTGTTATTGTTACTTCGTGACTATTTACAAATATCTTTAAGTCGCCTTGATTAATTGTTTCAGTTCCATCATTACTTATGGCAATTGAATTATCATTTGCATCCAACAAGCTAATCGTTTTAGAAGTCCTCCCTCCAATCATCCCTGAGAAGAAGACATAAGCCACCCCAACTAATGCTATTGCAATAAGCACGAGAAGAATTGTTGCAATTATCCCTGATATTCCTTTCATATAACCAATAATTGGATTTCAGTGCTTAAAATAATTATACCTTGTTAAAGTTTATCTGGCCTTCTTTTCTCTTCTTTCATCATGAAAGCAAGATACATCAAACCTTTTCCACGTTCTGTAAACAAGAGAATAGGTCAGTGGCTTGGTCTCATTTCCGATATAGTCGAGAATAATATGGCTGATAAAGCCAACAAGTACCCCATAGGTTATCAACTTCCCAAAAAGAAAAAAACCTGCCAAAGCTATTATCGGAATGAACTCAACTGAATGAAAAAGTACTGATGCTTTTTTGTACTGATAAGCATAAAAATAGTCAAAAAAATCTTTGAAATCAAATGATATTCTTTTCTTCGCTATCCAGTAATCGATGAAATGGTCTAAATCAATGAAAACCCCGACTAGAATCAATGAAACAGACCCAAGAATAGACTCAGTTAACAAATAGAATAGAATAGACAATGCTGCTGATGCTGCAAGATGATATTCAAGCCTCAAAAAATTACCTAGGGAAAAGATAGGGGAATGTAAAATAAAAATCTTTCCTTAAGCTATTTAAATCTAAAAAATATAACACTGTTATACAAAAAGTTGATAATTATGAATATAAAAAAACTCCGCAAAGATTTCCCTATACTCCAAAAGAAGATCAGCGGCAAATTTCCAATCTACTTTGACAATGCCTGCCAGACTTTAAGGCCGAAGAATGTGATAGACAAGATACTCGAATATTACACACAATACCCAGCCTGCGGAGGAAGGAGCATCCATAAATGGGGAGACAGGACAACAAAAGAGTTCGAGCATTCCCGAGAAATAATCGCCAAACTCATTGGAGCAGAGGACTCAAAGGAAATAATCTTCACCAAGAACACAACCGAAGGGCTAAATCTAGTCGCGCATTCACTCAATTTCAAGAAAGGGGACATAGTCCTCGGGTCGGACAGAGAACACAATTCCAATCTTATACCCTGGCAGATCCTAACAAAAACAAAAGGCATCAAGCATAAAGCAGCCCCTTCAAAGCCAGATTCAACTTTTGACTTGGAAAAATTCAAATTCATGGTGAAGGGAGCAAGGCTAGTTTCAATAATTTATACGTCGAACATAGACGGCTACACTCTCCCTGTCAAAGAGATAATCAAGACAGCGCATGATCATGGCGCTTTAGTTATGCTGGATGCAGCACAAACCATTCCGCACAAAGAGATTGATGCCAAAAAATTGGATGTCGACTTTCTCGCTTTCTCAGGCCACAAAATGCTTGGCCCGTCTGGGACAGGCATACTCTATGGCAAATACCATTTGCTTGAAGAATTGAATCCAATCTTCACAGGAGGCGGAGTAGCAAAAAACACCACTTACACTGGACATGAATTGCTTGAACCCCCTGAAAAGTTTGAGGCAGGATTGCAAAACTATGCTGGGATGATTGGTTTAGGCGAAGCTGCAAAGTATCTGATGAAAGTAGGGTTGAACAACATAGAAAAGCATGAATTGGAGTTGAACAAAATCGCAACAGAAGGCCTTCTAGAAATAGATGGCTCAAGAATAATCGGTATTCAAGATTATAGGCTCAGATCAGGCGTTATCAGCTTTGGATTAGATGGAATCCACTCGCATGACATTTGCATGATTCTTGATGATACTGAAAATATAATGATCAGGTCAGGGTCGCATTGCGTCCACTCGTGGTTTAATTCTCGGGGGATACAGGGATCAGCCAGAGCCAGCTTCTATTTGTACAACACCAAAGAAGAAGTTGAGAAATTTGTTGACGCTTTAAAAAAGGTTAGAAAAGCTATTTGACCCCCCACATTCCCTTGATCTTCTGCATGGAGATGCTGGCGTAGTCCTTGTCTTTAGTGAATATCTCAAAAGTTATTGTTTTATCATATTTTTTCTTTTTCAGGAACTCAACGACCGACTTATAATCTATGCTGCAAGCGCCTATAGGCAGATGATCATCCTCTTCGCCGTAATTGTCATGGAAGTGAAGATGGTCTATTTTTGGCATGAATGCTTTGAGATACTTGAAGACATTATCCATCCCATAATAAATGTGCGCATGGCCGATGTCGATCAGGACTTTTAAGCCGTCAACATTATCAGCCAGATGCTTGAAGTCGCCAAAGCCAAAAACACTCTCCTTCCTCGGGACGTTCTCCAGCACTATTGTCACCCCATGATCTTTTCCATAATCATTGATTTCTGTTAGGCTTTGGATGTTATTCTCTCTCATCTCCTCTTCAAATGATTCGCCTTTCGGGTATTTTTTAGTGTGCGGGTGGACGACCAGTTTTTTTATCCCAAGCTTCTGGGAAATTTCTATTGACTCCTTGTATTCGTTGACCCATGCCTTTCTGATGCCTTCGTGCATAGAAGCTATCTCACCCCAGTGGGGGGGATGCCCCAACAGGAATAGGTTGTTCTCCTTAACAAATTCTATTATCTCTTTCTGCTCCTTCATTAATTTACCTGGAGTCCCAAAAGGCTCTTGGACAAGTATCTCAAAGAAATCGAAGCCGTATCCTTGCAATTCTTTCATTCCTTCTAATGCAGTTTTGAAAAGATCTGTGCTTGCTCCAAATTTTGGCAGAGACATAAGAATAGTTGGGTTGATAGAGTTAAATTAATTTCACCTTCCTAATTTTCATCCACCCGCTATTAGCCTTATCATCCCAAATAATTTCACTGTCGATTGTCTCTAATCTCTTCTTAAAAATGGGCCCATCTAAACAAATGGATTCAAATTCTCCGCCCTCTCCAACCAAACTAACTCCATACTTACTATTCAACTTAATCAACTCTTTGAGAGACTGCTCATCCAGTTTTCTTCCCAGCCAGCTCTTGTCAAACCCGTCAGCATAAACGCCAACAAACCTGACATCAAATCCCAGCCGAATAGTCTCTCGCATAAATTTTTCAGGATCAACTCCCCAAAATGGAGCAAGCAACTCCAAGCCTAACTCGTTGCAAACTCTCTCTATTCTTGTCTTCTGGTAATTGCTTGCTATTCCTCCGCATGCCACGCAATCCACATCCAATCCACTCAAAGCTTCCTTCATATCATCAACTTCCTTTTCTTTGATGCCAGATGACGGCTTTTTCACAAGCGGTATTCCAATTGCTTCTGCCAGCTTGTCGACCAGATTGATATTCGGGACATGATACATCCATGAGTCATCCCTTTCAGGAACAAGCGTGACCAAGCATTTGACGTCATAGCCACTTTCCAAGCACCAGTGGATTGTTCTTGTTGAGTCCTTCCCGCCAGAAAACAGAACTGCTGCCTTATCCATGTTAAAACCCCATAATATCATGTCCCTAAAACTTATTACCTTTATTGTTTAAAATAACTGAAATGCAGCAAACAGAGCCGGAAGAGGAATATCAAAAACTCCAGAAAAAATACTCTTTGCCCAGCCTAAAGGAACTGGCGAATAATTTCGGCGTGCCGTCTTCAAGCGGGGCTATCCTAAACGATGTGATGGAAAGTATGCTGGAAAAAATAGCTGAAAATGCAAAAATGCTTGAATCTATGGTCTTTGTAAATAATTCTGCTTCTATTTCCGACATGTATGAGAACCAAATGCTGAACGACGAAGAGAAGTTGTTTGAATTCTACAAGGGCCTGATGTCAATGCATTGGGAAGGAAGAAAAGTAAAAATAAATGGAAAGGAAGAAGAAATGGCAGAATTTATCAAAAAAGCCAATAAAAAATGGGAAAAAGACGTGAAGCCTGTCCTTCTCAAGTTATGCGATTCCTTGAATAAAGGATGGAAAGAAGCTGAACTTCACAATTCTGAATCTGACTCTAATATGACTTACCATGGCTGAAGCAAGAATGAGTTTACTCTACAATTTCCACTTTAGTGGTAACAGCCTGGCCAGGGAGGTTTCTCTCAAACTTAGCCCTTAAAACACCCTTTCCGCCATGCACTGCGGTTATTTCCCCTTTTATCTCTTTATCTCCAGGGCTCTTCCAGACTAGTTTCTTGCCTATCATTTTCTCGGCTTTTTCCTTGCTGTCTACCCCTTCCAATTCTACTAGCATCTGGTTGACATTTTGTGTGTGTTTTCCTCGCCTGTAGCTTAAGATTATGCCTTTCATAACTATCAATTATGAATAGATATGTTTTTATTATTTAGCATGAAACCATTTATTTAAGCAAAGTTTAATATTTCTGGATATTATGCTTGAGCTTGAACTATTCCAGTTGCTTTACCTTTTTATAATCACTATTATAGTCTCTCTCATAGCAAAGCAAATCAAATTCCCGTATACGATAGCATTAGTGCTGATAGGCTTCCTTATAAGCGTTTTAAATTTGCCTATAAAATTTGTCTTTAACCCAGAAGTAATCTTTTTCATTTTTCTGCCTCCACTCATATTTGAAGGGGCGTATCATATGGACTTCCAAGAGCTCAAAAGGAACATAAAGCCTATATCAGCATTTGCAATCTTTGGAGTGCTTTTGTCTACTTTTTTTGTCGGCTTTTTGTTAAACAAATTTCTTGGTTTTCCTTGGCACACAGCATTTCTTTTTGGGGCAATAATATCTCCGACAGACCCTATATCAGTCCTTGCAATCTTCAAAAAAGTCAGGGTTCCAAAAAGGCTTTCTGTAATTTTGGAGGGAGAAAGCATATTTAATGACGGAGTAGGCATTGTTCTTTTTAGGATAATTTTAGGATTGATAGCTACCGGAACTTTTTCCATCATAAACAGCATTTCAGGATTTTTGGCTTCCTCTGTAGAGGGAATTGTGCTTGGGATAGCCGTAGGCCTTTTAGCGGTGGAAATAATCAAAAAAGTGGATGACCATCTTTTGGAGCTGCTGATAACAATAATAGTTGCATATGGGTGTTTCCTTCTTGGGGAGAGTTTTCATATCTCTGGAATAGTCGCCATAGCCGTTGCAGGACTGATTATAGGGGACAAGAAAACAAAAATCATGAAGCCCTCGGCGCAAATATCAATATTCACATTCTGGGAATTTGCCGTTTTTATCGTTAATTCTTTAATTTTCCTATTAATAGGCTTGAAGCTGCGGATAGGGACTTTTATCAGTAATTTTAGTTTAATTTTAGCAGTTTCGCTGATAGTGCTTCTTTCACGCTTCCTCAGCGTCTACCTCTTAAGTGGAATATTGAATAGATTCAATCAGAAGATAACCAAGAAATGGAAATTTGTGATTTCTATGGGGGGCTTGAGGGGCTCAATACCGATCGCGCTTGCGCTTAGCTTGCCTATAACATTTGAATATTATGATATATTCGCTTCAGTAATATTCGGGGTTGTTGTCATTTCAATAGTCTTTGGAGGATTGTCATTAATACCCATAATAGATAAGCTGAAGCTGAGAAAGAGGGCTGACATAGAGTTTGAATATGAGTACAATGTCGGAAAAATAATAGGCTATAGAAGCAGTTTGGAAGAGCTTGAAAGGCTCCTTAACAGCGGCAGAATCTCTAAGAAGGTCTTTGAAAATATAAAATCAAATTACATAAAGAAATTAAAAGAAACTGAAGTGAAAGTTGATGACCTTTTTCTAAAGGAGGAAAATATAAATAAAAACCAAAGCCTTATCATAATGAGAAGCCTCCTTTTAAGCCAAAAAAGCGCCATAAAAGAAGCTGAGATTAACGGATTGATATCGATAAAGATTTCTAGGCAGCTGATAAACGATATTGATACAAAACTCAGTGAAATTGAAATCAAATTGGAAGAATTGCTATAATTTACCAGTTTTTTAACTTAATATTATTCTGTTTGCAAAACTTAGTATAATCACTGTCATCAGTTAAAATCGCATCGCATTTCATTAATTTAGCCGTAGAAGCTATTATTGAATCAACTGTAGGTATGCCGAAACTAAACGAAATCTTACCAGCTTCTAATACCAGCTCTTTAGTAGTATTCGATATTTGTGTTTTATTGATTTTTTCTAATTTTCTGATACTCTCATATATTTCTTCCATCTTTTTACCTTTATGAAGCAATATTCTTGTCAACTCAGTAAATGTTATAGAAGGAACAACTAAATGATCTTTTCCATCTCTGCTCTCCTTTAATATTCTTTCAGCTTTTTCCTTCTTTTCTGACAACTGAATAAGAAACCATGTATCAACGCAATACCTCATCTGTCAGCCTCTCTTCGCTCTTTTTTTATTTGCTCCCAATCTTCATCAGTTAATTCTAATTTTGCGAAAGAATCCATTATATCCTGGACAACATCTTCATTTCCTTCAACTTTATCAACAAAAATCATATTTGGCACATAACTGACTCTGACAAAATCATTTGGCCTGATGCCTTCTAGCTCTCTCATTTTCACAGGCAAAGTTATCTGGCCTTTTTCATTGACTTTTATTATCTGGTCTTCCATAAGAAATTAGATGAATTAACTAGCATTAATATTTTACTATTTTCCTACTTTCAGAAATTCCTACTTATTCTTTTCCTTCCTCTTTCAGAACCCTAGACAAGTCCCTTATCATTGTTCGGACATACTCCCTCATCTGGTAGACATCCTTCTCAGGGATCTTGTCGGCTTTCCCTTTGCCAGCCAAGTCCTTCATTATGCCGACTTTCTTCCAGACATCCCAGTAGTAGCCGTCTATCAGCTTGTTGTCGATGAACTGCTTCCTGAACTCCTGAGGAACATCCTCTTCCTTTTTCGGGAGCTTGTTGACAGACTTTAAAGCGGCAGCAGCAGCCTTTCTCATAACATCCTCTGTCCTCTCAAGGACTTTAGACTTCTTCTTTTCTTCGAGGACTGTAAGCAGATCGTACATCTTGTCTATGAACTTGTCGGATTTGTCTATCCAGTCATCCACAAACTGGC
>PFTQ01000039.1:0-1936 GCA_002789635.1 Candidatus Aenigmarchaeota archaeon CG_4_9_14_3_um_filter_37_18
CTAAACACATACAATTTTTTTAGCATTAGTCGATTTAAACTCTTCAACTTCCGCCTGCGGCGTGTCCCGCAGGGACGAATACAAATTTTAGCATTGCTTCAAAAAAAGAGATTCTACAATTCCAATATACTTCTGACCTTTTCTATGAAACTTACCACATCCTTTTTCGAACTTTTAACCAAGGATTCCTCAAAATTATAACCAGCTCCATAACTGGCCCTTTCCCTCAAATCTTTTGACCCTGCAACTATTTTTATATCCTCCTTTTCGAGAGACTTTGAGATTGAATCTGCAACAACCTCGACATCTTTCCTTTCTATTTCATTTTCATGGTAAAAATTCAGGATAAGTGCGTTTAATGTAGCCATGTGAGATTTTGAGGACAAATTTTTAGAAGCCAACAGGGCAAGCGCCCCGTGGTAGACCGCATAATAATAAATTACAATAACCCAATCAAAAAAACTTTCTCCCTCGAAAAAATCTTTTATTTCATATTTATGCTTGTCATAAATCCAGTTGGCGAAATCTAGGTTATGCAAAGATTTTTTCAGGTAATTTCTTGGTTTAAGAGACCCTCTTCTAAGCATGCCTTTCTTCAAATATAACCTATTCCACTTTAGGCACTCTTTTTTGTCTTCTACCCATGCTGTCCAGTCAGGCTTTTTCATTTTCAAGCATCACCCAATGTTCAATCCCAGCAATCAATATTTTATTTTCCTTTATTTCCTTCATAAAAGAATCTCTTTGATCAAAAAACTTTTTTTTAAACTCATCCCATGGCAAATATACAAGACTTGCTTTTGCAGAATGCCTTTCGTTTATAATGCTGATCTTCTGCTCTATTTTTTTGTCGACAGAGTCAAAAACCAAAAGAACATCTATATCGCTATCTTCCTTATAGCTATTTTTGGCATATGACCCAAAAACGAGCATAATCAATGGTTTTCTGTCAAGCGAGGAAAGGATATCGAATAAAACATTGCCAACAAATCCAGGAAGCTTTCCTATTCTATTTGATTCAACCTTTGAAAGATAAGGAATTGTTTTCCTATTTGAGATATTGACAAAAAATTTAAGGTTTCTTCCATCCTTTACTTTTGTTATTACTTTTTCTTCAAGAAGCTTGTCTAGATGGTTTTTGACAGAAGGTATGCTTAAATTAATCTGTCGGCAGATTTCCCTCAGGTGTATTCCAGGTTTGAGATAAATTTTTTCAAACACTTCCATTTTCATGATATATCTTTTATATCATATGATATATATAGTTTATCATTAATAGACTTTCAGATACTTTGAGTCAGTTTTTCTTTGAAGCCGAAAACTGGGAATATTCCGCCTGCGGCGTGCCACGGAGTGACAAACAATAACCTTAAATACTACAATCCCTTAAATACTACAATCCCTTAAATAGGATTAATTAATCTCAAAAATAGGATTTATATGCTAAACAGAGAGCACGAAATACTTGAGGTTTTCGTAGAAAATCCGCTTAAAAAATTCACATTTAAGCAAGTTAAAAATATATCAGGAAAAAAATCAGAAAGCTATATCTATAATACTCTGAAGAAATTTGTGAAAACAGGAATACTAGCAGAAGAAAAAATAGGCAACACAGCCTTATACTCGGCTAACATATCATTCTTAAAAGCGCAAGTTTATTTGGGCTTTGCCTCAGAATTCATGGCTTGGAACAAGAGCAGCATCCCCTATCATGAAATAGAAAAAATATCAAAAAAAAACCCTGCGGATTTCTATACCCTTTTAATAACAGGCAGCTATGCTAACGGCTCCCAGAAAAAAAATTCAGATATAGATATTGTAATAATTTGCGGCAACAGGGAAAACCCTGAAAAGATTTATTCTGAGCTAAGGCATGATTGCGAAATGAACATACCCACAATCCACTTATATGCCTTCAAAAAATCAGAGTTTATTG
>PFTQ01000039.1:1949-8818 GCA_002789635.1 Candidatus Aenigmarchaeota archaeon CG_4_9_14_3_um_filter_37_18
ATATGCCTTCAAAAAATCAGAGTTTATTGGGATGCTGACAAGCCAAGAGGCGAATTACGGGAAGGAAATAGCAAAGAATAATTTAATATTGTCCGGCGGGAAAGAATATTTCAGAATGATTGACGAGGCGTCTAAAAATGGATTCAATGGCTGAAATATACATTGAAAGAGCAAGGAACGAAATTATGGCTGCAGAATCCTTAAAAAAGTTGAGCGAAGAAAAAACACAAAAACAAGCCTTCAGAATACCATCAAACATGACTTTCTATAGTTCAGTTATATCGCACTCTTATTATGCAATTTTCTATGCTGCAAAATCCATTCTTTTGACGAAAGGAATAAAAACTTCAGCCCCAGAAGTGCATAAAAAAACTTATGATGAGTTTGAAAGGCATTTAGTTAAAACAGGCTTGCTTGACGTGAAGTTGCTTGAAATTTACAAAGAAGCAGTTGTTAAAGCTAATGACCTTCTTCAAATCTTCAAGAGGGAAAAATGGAAAGGGGGAAATTTTACCTATAATACCATACCTCAGGCAAACAAAATCCCAGCAGACAAGTCTCTAAAAAATGCCAAGTTTTTTGCATCAAATATAATAAAAGTGATTGAGAGATAGTTATCTGACATTCTTTCTTCCGCCTGCGGCGCGTCCCGTAGGGACGAAAATCAACAAAGTCCAACTTATTTAAATTCTATTAAATAATAAATTCAGTATGGCTCTTAAGGAAAGATTCCTAAAAATATACTCAAATCTGCCTCTAGGTCTTAGAGAAGAAATAATCATTGTCTTAGACAAAAAGCCTTTAACATGGAACGCAGCATATATAGAAGTAGTAAATAATACAAAAATCAGCGATGAAATACTGAAGAAGCTTGAAAAAATGGGGATAATATGAAAGAAGAAATAGCCCAAGAAGCAAAGGAGCTTGTGATTGCCAGATTGCTGCTGCTTCCTTCAGGCAAAAAAATATCAATAGGCTCTTACGGGAATTTTACAAAAGAGGAGCTTATAGAAAACATAAATAAGGGCAATGAAGTTGGCAAAAAAATAATCGAAATAGAGATGGATTTTCTGAAAGCCCTGAAGAAGGGAGATCTCTATGAGTAAGACTCTTCTGATTACAAGGCCAGATCATGATATCACTACCCACTATCTTTCAAGCTGGGGAAGACTTACTTTTGAGGCCGCAGAGAAGAACGGTTTCAAAATATTGGATTTACATGGAAAAAGAGCTAGTAAATCTGAATTTGAAAGTTTTGTAAAGGAATTTTCACCTAAGGTTATACTCTTCAACGGTCATGGGAACGAGAATACAATTGGCGGCCATGAAAATGAGCCTCTTGTGACTCTCGGGAAAAACGAAAAATTGCTCGCCTCCAGGATTATTTATTCCATTTCATGCAAGTCAGCCAAAAACCTCGGAAGAAAAAGCATAGATTCTGGCGCGATGAGCTTCACTGGTTATGACGACGATTTCATATTTTTCTACGATGTTAAAATGACCAGCAGACCGGTTGAAGATGAAACAGCAAAATTGTTTCTGGGGCATTCAAAAATCTTTGTGAATTCTTTGCTAAAAGGAAATTCTATTTCTGAATCATACAATAGGGCAAAGGGATCGATGAAAAATAACATTACTAAACTTTTAAGCAGCGAAAGTCCAGATTCAGGAATGATTAGATTCTTATGGTGGAATATGAAGCACTTCGTCACACAAGGGAATGCTGACATTAAGGCATGATAGGAGGCAGTTCAAGTACAGGCCGAGATGATTTGCAGCTGCCGCACAAATTACCAACCTGATCTATGTTTGGAAAAAACACTCCTTCAAAAGAATCTGCTGGAAAGTTATAGATGCTATAAAAGACAGGAGAAAATTCAAGTACAGCTACAAGAAGGGTTAACTTTCAACTTCCGCCTGCGGCGTGTCCCGCAGGGGCGAGAATCAACTATTCCTCAAAGAATAACCCCATTTCATATAATCCTTTCCTTTATTCTCCCTAAGATGATCAAAAAAAGAACAATAACCCCGCTAACAAGAATAACAGGCAACAGCAGCTGCTCCTAACCTAAAAACTTTAATCCATCTTTAATTTCCTTCATCACTTTCTTAAGATCTGGCCTGCTGTAAACAAGCCTTGACAATTCCCTTTCCCAATAAGGCTTCAAAATCCCCTCCAAATTATCTGGGAACATTTTATTTAAGGAAAAATCAATCCCTTTAGCTTCACACTTCTGAAGAAATATCTTCTTCACCTTCTTTAAATCAACCTTCAGGGACAACATTTTCCAAACATCATAATAATCCCTTGTTTTATCTCTTTCAATGAGAGCTCTCAGCTTCTCTGAAAATATCTCTTCCAAACTCATAACCCTCGCCTTAAATGAAGGATAATCTGAATAAGCCTTCGGCAGAATCTTCAATACAGGTTCATCCAAAATACTCTCTCTAGTTATATCTATTTTTCCCCAATTTTTTCCGAGCAGAGCTTGGTATTGAATCTTGAGCTGAAGATATTCTGGGTTTTCATACCTATTTTTGAGCGAAAATCCTATCCCGCTCTCTTTTGAAACCCTTTTCAATATCTCTTCTATATCTATATTCTTGAAATCCCCCTTTGGCATTGAAAAATCCAAATCCTCAGAAAGCCTCCATATTTTCGGGAAATATATTTTTGACAAGGCTGTTCCGCCTTTAAAAACCATCTCTACACCAGAAAAACCGAACAGCAGCCATCCAAGAACATAGTCCTTTTCAATCATGCCTAAATTCAGCTTTCTCTTCCTAGCCTTGCTTAGAAGCTCTTTTTTATTTATCAATACATCCAACTCTCTGGATTTATTTCCTTGTTTATTAATAGAAACCATTTTTTATTGTATCTGCCTTTTTTGGGCGATAGTGGATCTAAAAGACTGAAACTATTTGGTATCCCAGATGCATCAACATCATGCCCTATTCCGCACACATCCAGCATAAAGCCAAACCTTTTCAGTGCGGTCAAATTCTCCATCCTTATGAGATACTTTTCCACTCTTTTCAGGTCGATTTCTTTATGGCTAAAAAACAGGGATTTGGCAATCTCGTCTATTCCACCCCCATGTTCAGGGTGATCCAAGCAATCTGCAATAGTTTTTTCTTTGTTTGATATATTCACCTCTGCTCCATCCACCGTAATTGCTTCAAACCCAAAAAATTTCTTCTTAACCAGCTTCACAAAATAAAAATCTGAGTAGAGTATTTTTATCGGCTTTTTTGCTTCCAATCCTGCAACAAAAACTGTGCTTGGTATCTCGTCTGTCAATCCATGATAATTCAACGCAGACCAATACCCAATATAATAAGGTTTGGCCAGATTTGAAGCTATCCTGAAATTATGGATTATGTAGTCATCTGAACCCTTGGGGCCTATTTCCATAGGCACTCTTACATACAGCCCTCTTTTGAGCCTCAGTATCCATTTTTTTTTGGAGAGAAAATGGAGTGTTTTGAGAGGGTTGTTTAGTATTTTTTCCGCATCTTCTATCGTAAATACTTCTTTATCCTTTTTAGCTAGAGATAACAGCAGAAAAGACTCTTTCTTTCCAAGGCCTCTATAATTTTTTGTAGATAATTCCCTCATATGTAATTAATTACAATTTATTATATTTATTTGTTTGGGTTGAGATGTAAATCACGGAGTAAAAGCTGTTCTTATCCCAGAAATACATGGCTTTTATAGGCCTTTAAAACAGCATAGACTGGTTATTCTCTTGGAATCTTAGTAGTTTTAATTCTTGGGTATTGAACAGAAAAACCCTGGTATGTTAACTTTTCAAGATCATCTTGGCTCAACACCCTTCGGATGGAATACAAATCTTCCCCTATTTTTTCAGGTCTATACCCAGTTCTTCTCAGATAATCAATAACCTGCCCAGAGTTTATTTTAAGCCTGTCGACTATTTCTACTTTAACACCTAGTCTTTTTGCCATATAACCACTTCAATCTTCCGCCTGCGGCGTGCCCATCAGGGGCGAGAATAAGTATTTATATAAATATACCCATTATTTTTATATAGAATCTATATAAAGGTGATATAATGCCTATGATTAGTGTTGATATAAGCAACAGAATGAAACAAATGACAGACGAGTTAGTCAAGAGTGGATATTATACTTCCCAATCAGAAGCTATCAGAGATGCTATCCGTGAACTATATTTCCTAATTCAGGAAAAGAACAAGAAGAATATTACCCTCGAGGAAGTAAGAGAATTAACCGGACAAATCACAAAGAAGACTGGGAAGAACTTATCTCAGGTGATTATTGAATCAAGGGATGAAGAATGATTGTTTATTTTGATTCTAGCGGCTTCATAAAATATTTTGGAAAGGAGAAGGGAAGCGAGGAGATCATAGAAATAGTTGAAAAATCAAAGAAGCATGATAATCTTCTCATGAGTTCAACCTTAATGATATCTGAGATTATTGGGGGTATGGATAAATGGTACAGGCAAAAATTAATAACCAAGAAGCAATTCGAACAACTAATAAAAGTTTTCTTGGATACTCTCATAGAGTTGATAAATAAAGGTTCAATGAAGTTCATACTTCTTGATAATTCACAAGCTATCAATAATATGGGCATTCTGCTAAAACACCATTTCGGTGGTTGTGACCTTATTCACTTAAATGCCGCTTTGATTTCAGATTGTGATCTGTTCGTTGCTTCTGATAAGCAACTTTGTAATGGAGCCAAAGATTTGAAGTTGAAAGTTTTGAACCCAGAGGAATAGTTAAATCTGCGATATGGATTTGACTCTTTCAATCTTCCGCCTGCGGCGTGTCACGGAGTGACTAATAGATAGATTATTTAAAGATATTCTAGTAGTAATTCTATATGTTATCGAAAATTGGAATTGAAGATTTGAAGGTTTTCATGCGTAAATATGCCCCTTCATTTATTGAAGAAAATCCTGCGGGCATTACAATCAGGTTTTCGGCGGTTCAGCATCCAGGGCGTGCTTACACAATAGCTGGAGAATTGCAGGAATATCTTCAAGAACGTGGTGTGGAAGCTAATGCTACCCCAGAAATTCGCGGAGTTTATGTTCCGGCACTGAATGTGTCATCCAGAAATTAGAATCCTTTCCTTTATTCCCCCTCAAATATTCCACAAACAATATTACAACACCTGAAACAAGAAAATAATAACAAACAATAGCAGCATTATTCGCCAAGCCCTCATTCCCGACAGCAAGAATAACCGCAGAGACAACCAACAGACTTAAAGCGATTGCAATAGGAGCCCTACCATCAAGCTTGAACCTTATTGCAGCAATTGTGTAAACAAGAATTACAGCGGGTATTATCCTTTCAAGAACCAATACTTCAGTGAGCCCAAACATACAATTCTATGCAACAACAACAGTTAAAACTCTTGCGTTTAATCAATTTAATGAAAGAGATGAGAAAAACACAAGAAATCATATTATTGCTTTTGATTATATTGCTTGGCATCTTCATAACATACATCCCTCATCTCGAATACCCATTCCCGCTGCATGTTGACGAATGGCATCACATTGCATTGGCAGAAGAAATAGCAAAAACAGGAAGCTTCCTTCAATATTATCCTTACACGGGAAAGCCAGCAACACACGACCTGGAGATAGGATACCACATGCTGCTAGCGGGGATTCAGGCTTTAACTGGACTGGGAATACGCATGTTTATTCTGACAGGCCTTTTTACGATTGCCTCTATACTGAGCGTCTTCACTCTGGCAAGAAGATGGGGAGAAGACATAGCATTATTGTCAGCTTTGTTTGTGGCAATAATACCAAGCACCCTGGCGATAGGAGGTCCAGTTTTTCTCATCCCGGTAAACCTGTCTTTAATCTTTATTCCGATCGGGCTGAAGCTCGCTTTCGATGCCAAATCTGCAAAACATTATCTAGGCTTATTCTCGGTTTGTTTATTCCTTCTATTATCGCATCCGCCGTCAGCAGCGGCATTGCTGTTAGTCCTGTCAGTCTATCTAACCCTCAACTTCAAGAACAAAGGCAGGCAGTTATTCCTAACTTTGCTTCTGTCAATTCTGATCGCGCTTCCAAACTATCTTCCGTACATACAGGAAAAGGGGATACAGTCAGCAGTCTTTTCATCCCACATAACTTTAGGCGGGATAGCGCAATTGTTCGGATACATATCAACTTTCTTCCTGCTGGTCGGGACTTACTTTATATCAAGGACAAGAGACCCGGAGAGATGGTCTATGCTAATTGCAGTGTTTCTTCTCTTCATTAACATGCTAATATTCATCAGAACAGGATTCAACCCTCTAATACCATATATAAGAATTTTCCTGCCAGCGATGCTTCTGATGTCGATAGTATCTGCGCATGGCATTTCCAAGCTGAAGTTAAAACCGCTGATTGTGTTAACCGTAATCTTAATAGTTGGGTTGTCTATCAAGCAGCATCTTGACCAGCCTTACTACCATGTAATTGGCAGCCAGGAATACCAGGACTTCTTGTGGATAAAAGGCAACACGCCAGAAGACGCTAAAGTTCTTTTAGACCCGTGGAAGGCAAGGGCATTAACCCCAGTGGCAGAAAGGCAAGTCCTGTCAGTCACGCCGTTCGGGCCAGTTGAAAAAATAGATAAGTTCAATGACGAAATAAGGGGATTCCTGTTAAGCAACTGCACAGACATAAGCTTTCTGAAGAGGCATGGAATATCGCTAATATATTCAGAGTGGTGCGACAGCAAGGATTTGATTAAAGCTAAGGATAGGATTTATTTTGTTTCGGATTGATTTAGAGAGCAACTTTTATTCTGGCCTTCCCTTTCTAGTTATTTTTCTTAAATTAAGTTGTATTCAATCCTCCG
>PFTQ01000014.1 GCA_002789635.1 Candidatus Aenigmarchaeota archaeon CG_4_9_14_3_um_filter_37_18
TCAGCATTTCCCCTGACAGGCTCTATGTCCCCTATATCTATAATATTCATCCTTTCAAGGAGGTTTTTTTGGAGATGAATGTCGAATGGCTCTATAAAATTAGCAGCCTCCCTGATAATCCTCGGCCCGAACCTAGTCCCAGGCAAATAATCCACAGTAGAATCCAAAGGGACGCCAAACACAACTACTTTTGCATCCTTCATATTTTTTGCATTGCTTGGGAATGAGCTTGTAGTATAAGCATGCCTCATAAGCTTACCTCCTGATTCTTCTTTTAATAAAATTAACACCTGCCGCTAAATAGCTCCTGCCGATGAACCTGATGAAGTGATACATAGCGAACAGCTCCCACGCAAAGAAGAAGTAGAATATATAGCCTCCCAACGCAACATCAAATGTCCTGTAAAAGTCAAAGAATGGGACGGCCCTCGACCACTTTGGATAAGCCCATAAATTCCAGAACTCCCAGAAAAAGCCGCAAACAGCCCCAGATATAAGCAAAGAGATAGGGACTTCCCACTCGCTTTTGAACATATACTTAATAATAGACGGCTGGCCTTTCAAATAATTGATCGGGTCAAAAATTAAGAACAAGCTCACCCAGATCAGCGGGAACGTAAATCCAGGGTTAAATATCGGAAATATAAAAGAAGCCGCTCCAAGCAGAATCATCAGGTATAAAAACAATCTTTGCGGGCTTAATCTTTTTGTGCGTAGGCTGAATGAAGTTAATGCCCCGATTAAATCGCTCACTTCAAATATAGCCGGCAGTACAAAAGAAAAAACAATTGATGAAAGGATAAAATACTCGACAGGCGAAAAGCCTTGAATTCTGCCGCAAACCCATAGCTGAACACACCCTGAAATCAAATGAAAAACAGCCCAAAAAAGAATTGAAACAGCAAAGAGGTTGATGAACTTCCTAAAATCATTTTTTATAAGAGAATTTCCCCTGAATTTATAAACTAGGCTGTCAACAAACAAGACAAAGCCCAGCCAGATGAAGGGAAAGTAATATTTGACGAACACTCCAGTCTTAAAAAGGCTGAGAGGTACAGCCAAGTTAATAATAAGAATCAACAAAAACCCAAACACTCCATATCCAGGCATTTTACTTTTCAGGATTTTCCCCTCTTTTCATTTTTAGCTTTGCTTCTCGAAAAAATAAAAACGCCTATAGTGCACATAATTACAGTAGCCACAATAACTGTAAGAACAATATCCAAGTAAATATTCGCGTTGCTTAAACCATTATATAAAGGCAATTGCGATAGTACAGCAGCTGCTAAGCCACGAGGAAGCATTATTATCATTAAGCTTCTGTTCTTGATTATTTCATTATCATTAATGCTGGATAAGCAGACTGCAAAAATTCTCCCAATCAAAATCAGCACCGACAATAAAACACCCATCAGCACAATGTATAAGCTGTTGAATGCAACAATCACGCCGAGGTAAACAAAAAAGAATGTCCTTACAAGGAATGATATTTCAGAGTGGAATTCTTTCATCTCTTTTTCTGTCTTCATCTCTTCTTTTGATCTCAGGATATGGGATATTGTCTTTGCATTTCCTATCACCAGCCCGAACATAAGCGAGGATATAGCTCCATTGCCGCCTAAAGACTCAGTGAATGAGTAAAGCAGGAGAACAATCGCAAGGGTTAGAATGCTCTTGTAAGACTCGCCCTCCAATGCCTTCAATATCTTCAGCCAGACTATGCCAATTAAAAGGCCGCTCATAGACCCAATGGAAAAAGCGCTTGCTATAACATGCGAAATTGAATAGAATGTGTTCATCGCCGGCTGCATAAGAAGCTGGATGACCCCGATTGCAATAATAACTGTCAAAGCATCTGTGAATGTGGATTCTAGAGTTAACAAAGTCGCAATATTATTGCTTGCATTAACTTTTCTCATCAGGGGGGCGACAATAGACGAGCTTGATCCCCCGACTATAGCGCCTAGAAGCAATCCAGGAAGAAGATCCCACCCTAACAGGAACCGCGCAAATAAAAATGTGATAGACATGGTTAATATTATCCCGACAACTGCCAGAAGAATTGCCCTCGGGCTTTCTTTAAAGACTTTGTATAGCTTTAAGTTCAGGCCGCTTTCAAACAAAAGTATCATCAAAGCCAGAGCAGAAAAAGCCTGCGAAAAGTCCTCAAATATAAACGGGTCGACAAAATTTAAGATAGGGCCAAGCAGAAGACCTAGAAACAACAAAAGGATTATGTCTGGTATCCCTGTGGTTTTGAAAAAGAAATTGCTTAAAAAGCCTAGGACGATTATAAAACCGAGGAGTGTGAATATCCCTATCAGCAGCATGGCTATCTCAATATAAATTATGTTTTTTAAGTAATAATATTTATTTCCTTGATCCGAAATATAGGAATGACATCCACACCAGCAGATAAGAATTATGAAAAGGTTTTGAGAAAGCAGCTGGAAGCTTTCTGGTTTATGCTAGTTATGATGTTTGTTCTTTTGGTTTCTTGGGTTTTAAGGTGATTTTTTTAACTCATTGAATGCTCCCGTCGGGATTTGAACCCGAGTTTCAGCCTCGAGAGGGCCGTATCCTTTCGGTAGTTTTTTGACCGGACTAGACTACGGGAGCCTAAACAATTGTTGTAAAGAATAAGTTATATAGGTTTTGGCGTCAGTTTGTCAGCTCCTCAAAAGACCCTTCAGAAACTCTTAATGAAAATTATAAAACTCTGTCAGAGTAATATATCTTGATGGAAATGAAGAATGAAGCCAAGAAATGGTTCGATAAATCGAAACAAGATTTAATAAACGCAGAATATAATTTTGACGGAAATAAGTTCGACTTGAGTGCTTTTCTGATACAACAATCAGTTGAAAAATCCCTTAAAGCAATGCAAATAGAAAAATCAGACAAATTTGATAAAATTCATGATTTATTGACGCTTGCCAAGAAGCTTGAGGCTCCAGAACAGATTTTGAAATTCTGCAGTGATATTAATCCATTTTATACAATTGCTAGGTATCCTGACGTGGAAGAAGAAATCAACAGAAAAACAGCAAAGGATATTATAGAAAAAGGAAAGAAGGTGTTTAATTGGATAGAAGGAAATCTAATGCAATAAATCTCGCAAAGGACTTTAAGCGAAAAGCAGCCAAAAAGTTTGGAATTAGCAGGATTATTTTATTTGGCTCTTTTGCAACTGGAAGGCCTCATAAATGGAGCGATATAGATCTACTGGTAGTATCCAATAGGGTCAAAAAAAAGAGTGATTTTATGTCAAAACTCTCATGGGAATGGCATATCAAGCAAAAAAAGGATTTCCCTATAGATTTTATCTGTTACACATCGAAGGAATTTCAAAAGCTTAGCAAGGAAATTTCAATAGTCAGCCAAGCGCTAAAAGAAGGTATAGAACTTTGATCAATTCGTCAACTCCTCAAAAGACCCTTCAGACAAATAATCATCCTTCTCCCCGGTCAAAGAATCAACCACATCAACCTTGCCGTCATCATAGAATATCAGCCAGTAAGGGTAGTAGAGCTTCTTCCGCTCGACCTGATCGGGGTTGAACAAATCCAAAATCCTGTTGGTGCCTGCCTCATTGACTTTAAATGGTATAAGCTCCCCTGCATGCTTGTAGGTGACGGTTTCATTGCTTAAAGAGTTTTTGACTATCTCCTCGAAGTTGATCTTCAGCAGGCTTTTGTATTCCTTATTCTCTTCTTTTATAATGTCTTTCTCCACTAGCCTCTCCAGAATTTTCTCAAGGTCTTTCTCCTTTATTCGCAGTTTTTTAGACATATCATCTAGGGTGGATGTTCCATAACTGGTCAAATAAAGGACTACAGCCTTTTCTTTCATATCCAAGCCTACAATCTCAGACAAACCGGAAGTGCGGTTGATGGAGTTATTTTTGAAGTACAGCAATTCTCCAGTTATCCCATCCAGGAATAATTTATCTACTTTTTCCCCGCCTTTAGTGCTGAATTTGCAGCTCAGCCTCCATATAGGATAGTATATCAGCTTGAATTGCTCTAATCTTTTTCTTATGCTTTTCTTGACATCATCCTCAAGAAACTTCGGGAAGTAATACAGAGTGTCAGGCTCTTTCTCCCTCTTTTCCTTTTCCCCGATCATCGCTGCGCCTGCATGGTTTGTCCTTCTGATTCTTATGTCAACAAGCAAAGGCTGGTCTATCACCCCTACTATCAAAGCTGTCCCGATAGGCAGAGACCTCATCTCATCCTCAACGCCTTTTGTTATTCCTTCCACTGATTCCATGATCGTCTTTATATCATTAGGATTGGTTATCCTCAGGAAGACTTGGGTGTTGCATTGGGAAAGCACATTTTTCTCAACCCTCGCAGGCCTCTGGGAAACTATTGCTAAGCCCATCGCAAACTTCCTTCCTTCAGACGCTATCGTTCTTAGGACTCTTGAGCTTACAGCCTCTCCTCCAAAGCCTCTTTCTGGGCAGAAGTTATGCGCTTCCTCGACAACGAAAAGGAATGGAGGAACTTTGTCTTGTTTTCTTGCTTCAAACAGGTCTTTAGCAATTTTATAGACAACAAGCTGCTGGATGTCTGGCTCTACCCCTTTCAGGTTGATTATCGTGAGCTTGTTCTTCTTCACCAAATCCTCAGGCTTGATAAATCTTGTGGGATCAAAGAGCTTAGTTCCAACCAAATAATCAAGGACAGTAAGCACATTCCATTTGGCTTTGCTGTTCGATCTCATTATCTCCTTTTTTAACTCGTCTATCGTGTATTTCTTGGCTGTTTCTGTATCCCGGACTATAGAATAGATCACGCTCAACTGGCTTGATGTAAGCTTGAAGGGAAGCATCTCGAATATTTCTGTGGGAGTAAAGTTTCCATCGAGCTTAAGCTTCTTCATTCCCTGCTCAAGGTTTTTTTCTAAAGAGAATATCTCCAAATCTTTTTTGTAGCCTTTTGGCTCGACTCCATACTTCTCCATATACTTGATTTCTTCCTGCTTGTCGTTAGGTTTTCCCAATGATGTATACTCTCCATGCGGGTCGATAATAACAGCAGGTATCTTGTTCTCGATGAATTCCTCAAGAAGCACGCCTAAGAAATAGGACTTGCCCATACCTGTTTTGGCAAGGATAGCAAGATGCTTAGTTATCAGTTTTTTAGGGTCCATGTGGACTTTAAGGCTTTCAGAGTTCTGGAGGAGCCCGACATAGAAGCCGGAAGATTTCAGGTCAAGCACTCTTTTTATGAGAGGGTCATCCGCACTATAGACCATGCTCCCCGGCTTAAAAGGCATCCTTGGCTTCTGGACCACGCTCCTGTTATCGACATATCCTATGATTGAAACCTTAGCAACAGCCTTGTCTGATTCCTGGATTATCCCGTCAACCCTTCCTAAAACAAGATGCCTCTCTGGGTCTTTTACTGCGATGAAGTCCATCTTCCTGATGATGTCTGTGACTTGGAAATGAAAAGATTCCGGAGATGTTTTTCCGATAATTTTTCCGACTAGCATGATATCAGTATTGATTTGGGAATATAAATTTAAATTGAATCTGATCGTGCTTACGCACACTCCGCAGGAGGAAGTTGAAGAATTAATAAACTTCTTTTCTGTGTTCAAATCGTAAGAAATAAAGGTTATTGTTGATTATAGAATAAACCAATCTATAGGGTTTAACATAAACTGTCCTTTCACCTTTTAGATCATGTCTAAGAGATTTTCCAATTTCTGGGTTATCTATTATTTTGGTTATTTGTTTTTTGACCTTAGTTTTGATATTTTGATCTCTTGTTTTCTTGACTTCGCTTTTGAATTTTTCCGTAAAGATGACATCCTTAATCTCTACCATTTATCCAACTCTTTCAGGAATTTTTCTTTAGACATCTGACTATATCTACCTTCTTCTATATCTCTCCAAGCTTCTTCAAGTAGCTTCAGGGTCTCTAAATCATCCCTTGTCATTTTAGTATCCAATTTCCTCAACACTATCATATCTCCATTATAACTGTTCATAGCGAAAATACTCCCTGTCTTTATTCCCAATTTTTCTCTGATATCTTTTGGTATTACTATTTGCCCTTTAGAACTAACTCTAGTTATTTCTGGAATTTCTTCAAAAGGTTTTTCTAACATATTAGTAAGATTGTCTTACTTATATTTAAATTTATCGATTGACTTTCTAATTGATTCAGCGTCTTTAAGAATGAAATTAAAAAAATCTCGAATGCACCAGCCGGGATTTGAACCCGAATCGCAAGCTTGGGAAGCTCGTATCCTGCCATTAGACTACTGGTGCCCATTGGATATACTAATTAATGAATAACAAAAATAAAAAAGAAAAAGGATCGTTCTTATTTTTTGGCTAAATCAACAATGACTTTCAGGGAGACAACTGCTGCTGCTGGAGCGACAAAAATTGCAATATTTGTCACCACGTTCTTGAACATTGGCCCAAGGTTAAGCAGCGTTATCCTATCGACGCCTGCTGTCCCCACTAACATCAATGCAATCGCTGCAACAAGGAAGTTTCCTGTCTCTTTTTCTTGAATGTTCAAGAATCCGACAATCAACCCTGCAACCACTAGTATTAGCCCTACTGTTCCTGGATTCAAAGCTGTGGTGAACAGCCCCGTGACAATCGCTAGAAGCACTCCTAGTATGAATGCTAGCTCTCCCCAAGTTTTCAAACTTTTCTTTGGCATACTACAGTTTTGTGAAAGTGATATAAAAAAGTTGTTGTATTATTGATGAGTGGTGAAAATAGGAAAGATTTATAAAATTAATCTAACATTATTGAATCTTACTTTGATCTCCAAGTTAATGGGACTAATGAAATGGCTGATCCACAAGAAATCGCAGAAATGTATGATTTAAAAACAACTCGAACAGGGTTAAATAGATCACTTGCTGAAGGGGATGGATTATTCTTTAATCACAACGGACTGGTTTTGCCAGGAGAAACACTTGAAATGTACGAAAGAAGTATCACTGATGAAAAAAGTAGATTAGAGCGCTTGCATGAAATAGAACAAAATTTAGTCCGTTTTGGCATATTGTATTTAGGTACTCCTACAGAAGGAATGATCGGTCTTGATGCTGGCTGTGGAGGTGGTGAATCAGGTATAATGATACATCGAAGTTTTGGATCAACTATTGAAGGGTTTACATTATCTCCAGAACAGGCGAGATATGGGAATGGAGCCGCAGAAAATTATGGCTGCTCAGATAAAGTCAGATTTCATGTTGGAGATATGTTGAATCTGGAACGCCCCAAAGGTAGTTATGATTTTATCTGGGTTTGTGAAAGCACCGAGCATGCCGCTGATCTAGATGCTATGTTCAGAGAATTTAATCGCGTAGCAAAATCACTATCAAGACTTGTCATAATAGCATGGTGCGCGGTTGATCCTAAGTTAAAAGAAGTGGTTGACAATCATTACCTAACAGATATACATCGATTTGATGAGTATTTGGAATCTGCACAAAGGCAAGGATGGAATCTTGCTGAACATGTTGACTTAACTGGAATGACTGCTCCTTACTGGGAATTAAGGTCACGGTCAGAAAATGGGACAGGAGCAGAGGAATTTATGTATTCTGATTTCAGAGATAAAGGAATTGAATATCATCTTTTAGCTTTTGATAAACAAACCTATTGTTGATGTTTTAATACAAAAAGGTTTCAATTTTGAACACTCCTATCGAGCGCCGGGAGAGAGATTTGAACTCTCGAGCCCAAAGGGCACTGGATATCTCTGAACATCGACGTATCATCATCAATCAGATACCTCAGGGGTCATCATCGAACACTCGAGTCCAGCGCATTACCTGATTCTGCCATCCCGGCAACACTAATTGTAGAATATTTAACATTAACAAAGTTAATAATACTTTATGCAAATAACACAAGCACAAGAATGGGTAAAAGATGCTTGGTCCAGGAGCGAGAAGAGAATGTCCAAACTCGCTGAATTAGCATCTTTCATGGAGGAATGTGGAGAACTAGGTGAAGCCATCCGGAAAATAGAACACGGTAAAGACAAGGAAGTTGATTTGGAGAAAGAAATGGGGGATATTTTGCTATGTCTACTAACACTTGCAATAAGATATGACATTGACTTACAGAATGCATTTGACAGAACAATCGAAGCAACAAAGCAGAAATACCTGGTTAAATAACGCTAAAAGTTTATATCATCCTGAGCACAAATTAATTGAGTGATTGAGTGGTTTTAGAAAGGCTCTTGTCAGGAAAAAGGAACAGGAAGCAGCCAATGCTGATCTTCTTCCTAAGCATTCTTATATCGATTATCTCCTTGTTCATCTCCTATACGGTTTTTAAGGAAAACACAGGATTGTTTACAGTGGTGATTATCTCGCTGATAATGGTCCCTTTCATGAACACTATGATGAGGTATGAAGAAGCGGAGACAGAAGAGTCTGGCCGCAATGAAGGCTTCTTCAAGAGGCATGGCGACATTATACTAGCTTATACAGCCCTTTTTCTTGGGATGATCTTCGCAATGTCAATCGTTTTTGTCATCCTTCCAGATGGGGTTGTAGAAAAGGTTTTTGACCAGCAGGTGGCAGAAGTCAAGCTTATCCAAGGGAAATTCACTTTCGGCAGCCAATTCCTCGACATACTCGCAAACAACTTCAGCGTTCTCATGCTTGCGTTCTTGTTCTCTTTCCTTCTCGGGACAGGAGCCGTTCTAATAATCTCATGGAATGCATCTGTCCTGTCAGCAGCAATAGGCCTGATCGCTAAGAGCCTAGGCGGGATTAGTGGTATACCAGTCGCTGTCCTAACATTCATCCCCCATGGAAGCTTTGAGATACTCGCATATTTCATAGGCTCTATAGCAGGAGGATTGGTTTCAGTGGCTGTGATGAGGAAGAAATCAAACAACTTCT
>PFTQ01000065.1 GCA_002789635.1 Candidatus Aenigmarchaeota archaeon CG_4_9_14_3_um_filter_37_18
TCCCTATTAAGCTGTTTTTGCGAATGTTTATCTCGCTTAATAGTTGTTAAATACAATAAATTTGGAGTCCTACTGAATAGGGCAAGAAAATAACTTCAACATAATTCGAATCAATAACAAAATTTATATATTCTAAGCAATAGGAATAAATACTATGAGGAAAGAAATACTATTATTGATTTTCTTAGTTCTTGCAGTTACTTTATTAGTTGGATGTAATCCAAATACGGGTAAACAAAATAATCAACCGCAGGATCTTCCTGAAAAAAATAAAACTTGTGAAGATAAAGAAAATGGAATTGATTATTATGTTAGTGGAGAATTAACTGTTTGCGATTTCGTTACTTTAGAAGAACCAGATGGATCCCCAGTAGGTTGTGCCTTAAACAATGATTTATGCGGAAGTGAACCTAATGTGTTATTTGAAAAATATTGTGATGGTGATGAATTAAAATTTGAAAAATATACCTGTCCAAATGGGTGTACAGAAGGCGCATGTATTCGATAATATTTTATTTTCTTGTCCTTAATCTTTTTTTGTCTTGATTGCTCACTTTCTTCGCTTGATAGGCGGACTCCAAATTTACTTTGAGTTTTTCGGCTTCGCCGAACGTTGCACTAAAACTCAACCCTTCCAAGTTTTCAGGGGTATTTAACAGGGCTTAACCGACTTCACTCGGTTGCACCTCGTTCCGTCCAAATTTTGCCCCATCTCTGAAAATTTCTCCAGCTCTGTTCGGATTTTCGAGGGGTCAAAACTTCGGTTAAGCCCGATGTTAAGTTCAATAATTTTTAGTGGCTTTACGGGTTAATAGGGGGACATTTCTAAACGACGAAACGGGGGGGGAGTTCCTTATTCCTTACTTTTATCTGTGAGTTTCCTTTTTTTATCTGTTATAGAAAGATAGTTTTGTCTGGTTGTTACTGGACGACCTAATTCTTTTTCAGCATTTATCCTAGCATTTCCTGCAACTTTTCCACCTCTTTTGGCAACATCTTTACTTTTATCAAAAGTTTCTGGTTTTTCATCTTGTGAAAGTTCGGTTGTCATACGTTCACCCAGCATTGTAAAAATTAGCTTTAAATCATTCATGTGATCTCTTAAATTAGCTTGGGATTGTTTTGGAATATTTTTGAACTTTTTGTACCCAGTTGGAGTCATTCCGAATGTTGCTTTAGAAATCTCTGCTGTAAGAATAGCAAAATCTTTTTGTTCTTCAATGCCTCTTTCTCTCCATTCATCAGTCAAATTTTGCCTTATAGCAATACCTCTTAACCGTTTATCAATCCAATCTTTAGGATATCCTTTTGCAGAGTAAATTTCTTTCATTCTTGCTTGAGCAAGCTCGGGATTTTCTATTTCATCAATTCGTTCTTTTCCTACTTCTGCAAGCCATCTCTTAAAAGGTTCAGCATTTTTACTTGGGATTGATTGAATAAGCCGAAAAACATCTTTTGTATTTCCTGCAAGAACGTTTCTCTTTTTACCTGTTTCAGTCAGCATTTCTACATGGGGACAATTTGTCCCTAGGTAACTTCCAAGTTCTGCATCTCTTTTTCGCAATTTTTTCAGATAATCGGTAGGATTAACACTTTCTGTTAAAGCTTGAACAATATCAACCAAAGAATAATGCCACTCATCTTTAAACCATATTCTTCGGATTTTCTTGCTCTGAAATACAACCAATGCTTTATCTTGAGGATTCATTTTGTTTTGTCACCATTATCTTTAACTAATGATATCCATTTAATATTATCTTCAACGAATAATATACCTTCAAATTCACCTATTCTATAATCTTTTACTTTTGAATTCAACAATAAAACATCTTTGATGTCAAGTTTAGCTCGCCCCACCACCGACCACCCGCTCCTAATTTGAGAGGGGTTGCTTACGAAACTAAAAAATCCTTCGCTTAAATAACGCTTTCACACCATTTATTCAATAAATCTTCCTTTTTAGGTGATGTTTACTTAACAGCTCAATTGAAGCTTAGGATGTTGAAGGATCTAGAAGACAAGAAAATAATCGAACGATTCGAGATAATTTAGAATAAGCATAAAAATTAATTCCTGCCAAAAGATTATTATAAATCAAGGTTGAATATTATTCATGGGTCCGTAGCTCAGTTTGGATAGAGCGGCAGCCTTCTAAGCTGAAGGTCGTGGGTTCGAATCCCATCGGGCCCATTAGGCATTCGCATTCAAGTCCCTAGAAGAATAAATAAAAGGGGATGAAATAATGAAAACCAAGAAAAATGAGGATGAAAATTTCTGGTCTGATGAGATTTTTTATGAAACGATGGGTTCTGAAGACATGAAAGAAAAGATGAAAACCTTTCACAAAAAACATGGCGAAGACATGAATTTCAGCTGCTCAAAATGCAGCAAAAGAATATCCGCCCACAATAAGGATTGGCATGCCGGGATGTGCGATGACTGCTTCAACAAAAAGTTTTTCCCAGATGATTAACTCATACTACTAATTTTGCCCACATATCTACCATCAGTAAAGTTTCAATATTACTTATTTCTATAATAATTATTATAAAAAGTGATAATGATGAATGTCGCCAACAAGTTTGTAAAGTATGTGAAAGAGGCATTCTCGGCTAAGATTTGACTCTTTAGTGGGAATATAGAAGTTGCTGGGGTTAATAAGGGCTTGAGATATTTTAATCCATAATTTTATATTTGATCATCATCAAACGGCTGAAACCGAACATAATCCATTCCTTTATTAAGCCTTATCACCAAATTCAATTATCGGACGAGACCATGGATAAAAAAATCAAAAAAGCAACCGAATTCGTGAAAACACACAAACTAGCTTCAGTAGGAATTGCTGTCGCCTTACTAGTTTTCGGTGTTATCCTCTTCAACTTCTTGGGAAACTTAATGTTTTTGTCAGGCTATAAAACATACGCGCCTGGCGCTTATTCTCCGCTGCCGAACTTGGATTATATAGGTGGAGGCCAATACGAAAGGACTATAGACCAAAAAGCAACCGATATCCTAGCCAGCCCGACAGAATACAACATAAAGAAAGGCTCTATTAATGTTAAGACCAAAGACGCAGTGTCTGATTATGAGATCTTGCGCCAAAAAACCCAATCACTCAACGGCTGGATTGAATCTATGAGCAAGAATGATGATTTCAGCCAGGTTGCAATAACAGCCCAACTAAGAATACCTTATGATAATTTTGATTCGTTCACAGATTGGATGGTAAATAATTTTGATGTAAGCCAAGCAGACATACAGCTCTACAAGGTAAGCGTTGAGAAAAAACAAGACGAAATACAAATACTGACCGAAGCTTTAGACGTCTACGACCGCCTCTTAAAAAAAGCTGAGCAAGGACTAAACGTAACCGATTACAACCTCGAGATAATAATGAAGATAACCAACAAAAGGCTGGAAGTGATGCGGCTGCTTAGGGAATACGGATACTCAATAGAGCAGACACAAAAAGAATCCGACTACACAACAGTAACGGTGAGATTAACCCAAGAAAAGCAAATAAAACTTATCCCAGAAGATATGGGAAAAGAGTTGAGAACAAAAATAAGGAATAGCATTCAAGATGTCACTATGGTTGGAATTGACTTAATAACTGTCCCGATTGTTGTGCTCACAAAGGTCTTGGTGTGGATACTCTACGTGTTCATAGTATTGATTCCAGCGTTTATCGGGGTAAAATTGCTTGTAAAAATCTTCAAGTGGATCTGGAAAAAGGTGTGATTCATCATTATATAACTCAGCGGATATTTTCATCTGCAAACACAGGCACTTGTCTTTAGAAAAAAAGCCGCAAATCCAAAAAGCGCTAAAAATACGGTTAAAAATCCTAAAAGCACTCAAATAAAAGTTTAAATACATGCTTCATATATTAATTTAGTTATTGCTTTCCAAAAGAGGGACAAAAAACAAAATGCAAAATATTATATTGGACAGTGATAGTGAGGAGCCTCCCGAGCGGTGCGGGGAGAACGAATATAACCTATTTCTAAGCTTAGTTCGAGGTTATGCCTGATGAAAGTAGGCCTTACTTTTAATTCTATTCCCGAGGATTATGTCAGAGGAGAGTCTGACAGGTATGCTGAATTTGATGATATGTCTACTATCAACGCTATCAAAGGTGCGATAGAATCCGGCGGGCATGAAGTCTTATTGATAGAAGCGGATGAAAATGCTTATGAAAAACTCAAACAGTCCAAGCTGGATATCGTATTCAATATAGCAGAAGGATTGAATGGAGAGAGCAGGGAATCCCAGATACCGGCGATGCTTGATATGCTGAATATCCCTTATACAGGGTCTAATGCCTTAACACTGGGAATAGCTTTGGATAAAACGAGAACAAAAGAGATACTGTCTTATTATAAAATACCAACAGCAAAATTCCAGCTGTTTAAATCACCAAACGACCCCTTAGACAAAAATCTTAGGTTCCCATTATTTGTGAAGCCGAACACCGAAGGCTCAAGCCGCGGAATAACAGGCAAGTCTTTAGTCAATAATGAGAAAGAACTTAGGGAGACTGCTGCATCAATAATAAAAAAATATCACCAGCCTGCTTTAGTTGAGGAGTTCTTGGATGGAAGAGAATTCACTGTCTCGCTGATAGGCAATCCTTCTGAAATCATGCCTATAGTTGAAATCACTTTTGACAACCTGCCTGAAGGCGTCCCTAAATTTGACTGTTATGATGTTAAGTGGGTATGGGATTCTCCTGACAGTGAAGTGGAGACTGTGATATGCCCGGCAAAGATTGATAAAAAACTTGAAGATATGATCAAAAGAACTGCGTTAGACACTTTTCAAGCGTTGGAGTGCTTGGATTTTGGGAGGATTGACATGAGGCTTGACAGGAATGGAGTGCCGAATGTAATCGACGTCAACCCTATTGCCGGATTAATCCCAGACCCAAAAGAAAACTCAAGATTCCCAAAGGCTTGCTATACAGCTGGAATGACATACAATCAGATTATACTAAAAATTATTGAGTCTGCCTTGAAAAGGATTGGAAAGTGATATAAAATGAAAGAAACCAAAGAAAATGCTGATTTTTCAAATGAAACGCAAAAAACAGGCGGTAAATTCAACCACAAGCTTAGAAAATGGAGGGTCTGGCATGAAAGAGACATCCCAGTAAAAATTAATGGAATAACAATAAAAAAAGGCGTCAGGATTAAAATTTCTTCGAAGCCTCTCTCAACAGATTTAAGCATTGAGTATCCGAATTCTATTTGGAAGGACTACCCTGAAGAGAACAAAGTGAAATTAGTCGACAACATAACCTACATATTCACAGCGCATTTGCCTTTCCTGCTCAAAGAGACTATCCGATTGGAATATAACACAGGATACCCCCATGCTTATTCATGGGCAAACCAATGCTTCATGAGATTTCTGCCTGCTTACTGGTATTTGTGCAAAGGCAAAAGGGGAACTTCAGTAGTCCCTATTCTAAAGACCATGCTAAACTCAAGAGCACAATTCTCAGAGACAAAAGATGTGCCGCCAAAATTTCCTGAGACAATAGACGAAAACATAATTATTCCGTTCACATTCGGAAAGGACAGCTTCCTGACATACAACATTGCTAAAGAGATAGGCTTGCATCCAACCTTAGTTTACTTTAATGAGCCGACAGAAGAATACGCAAGGAAGCATAAGCTGAAATTAATAGAAAAATTCAGTGAAAAGGAAAATGAGAAAGTCTATTATCTGGAAAACCCACTCGGGAATTTGAGGGAATATGGGGAAGGCTGGTTCGGGTGGGAGCTCGCATTAACTTCATGGTGTTTGTTATCTCTGCCTTTCGCCTACAAGAAGAAGGCTGGCTACATCGTTTTCTCAAATGAAGCGAGCTGCAATGAGTTCTTCTACGACAAGGATAATTTGAAGGTTATACCAGATTACGAGCAATCAGAACAAGCAACAGAAGAATTGTCTATTTTAACCCAAGCCTTATCAGAAGGAGAAGTATATACAACAACCTTTTTGCAAGGGCTGCATGAGCTCGCTATTTTATCAATCCTTAAGAAGCGCTATCCAAAAAGCCTGAAATACCTGATGTCATGCTGGGCAGAGACAGAAGCCGCAAAAGACAAAAGGTGGTGCGCCGACTGCTCAAAATGTGCAAGAATATTCGTATTCTTAAGCGCTTTAGGGATTAACCCTATGAAAGAAGTTGGCTACAAAGACAATATGTTTATGCCTGAGTTTGAAAGGCTTTACAATGTATTCGGCAAGACTGCTGCAGGGACTGGTTTTGACTCATTTGGAATTAACAGGGATGAGCAGCTCCTGACATTCTATTTAACATATCTTAGGGGCAACAGGGACCTTTTGGTTGTGAAGTTTGCTGAGTCTTCATCCTTTAAGGAAGCCGAGTCCAGATTCGACGAATTGATTGAAAAATATTTTACACTCCACGAAGAGTTCATAACCCCGCCTCAATGGAAGGAGAGAATTGACAGCATATTCAGCGAAACACTGGAAAAAGTAAGGGAAGAAGCTAAAGCCCTTAAGAAAAGCCTCAAATAATTATTATTTAACTTCTTACTCTCAAGATTAATCATGTCTATGCAGGAATTCTGGGAAGTAGTAAGGCAAGTCATAGAAGAGTCGAATGTAGTGATAGAAGTTCTCGACGCAAGGATGCCTCAGGAAACCCGAAACAGGAAGGCAGAGAAGATGGTTAAGCTTTATAGGAAGCCTCTGATCTTCGCAGTCAATAAAGCAGACCTCGTAAGGATGGGAACTGTGAGGGAGAATAGAAGGATTCTCGAGAAAGACGCCCCTTGTGTTTTTGTATGCACTAAGAACAGGCGCGGCATAACATTCCTGAAGAAGAAGATTTTTGAAATCGCTAAGAAAAGGTCCCGCAGGCGAATGCTGAGTGTTGGCGTTATTGGATACCCAAATACAGGAAAATCTTCCCTGATAAATGCACTTGCCGGCAGGAAAAAAGCTAAAGTCTCTCCTATCCCAGGGTTCACAAGAGGTGTTCAGTGGATAAGTGGCGGGCCTGATATAAGGCTGTTGGATACTCCTGGCGTTATCCCGCTGTCAGAAGAAGATAAGCTTAAACAGGCTCTAACCGGTGTTTTGGATTCTTCAAGAGTTGAAGACCCAGAAGATGTTGCAAGAAGCATAATCAAAACTTTTCTGGAGAAAGACAAAAAAGCTTTCGAAAGGTTTTATGGGATTGAAGTCAAAACAAAAAGGTTTGATTTTATTATCAGCAAGCTAGGCAAGGCCAGAAACATGCTCAAGAAAGGCGGGATGATTGATGAGAAGCGAGTCTACTTTATGATTATCAATGACTGGCAGAAGGGAAAGCTGCTGCTGAAAAAGTAAAAGGTATCAAATTGGTTGCTTCTCTTTCTAGTTGGAGTCTTGTTTGATAACAGAACGAAATGTTATTTTTAAATACTTGGCAATCCTAAATTTTAGGTTATGAAACTAGGTAATCAGAATTTCAAAAATGTTAGATTAGATTACGTAGATTTCGATATCATCCACTTGCTCAGATGGTGCTGAGTGGAGTTGGGATGATTCTTTTTCTGGCTGATAAGAGGACTAACCTCTGATGTGGGTCGAAATAAAAGGAGGTTAGAGTAATATGGGAGGTTATCTAACACCAGGAAAAGTATCAGGAGGTTATTGCTATGTCGAAGTACGTAGCAGTGGAGTTTTGGGGGTAGCAACTGCTTATTTAAGAGAATCAGGATTTGAATTTCAAATGAATGGAGGGGGGGATTCTTTTTTTTTAACGGCTAGCAATCAAGCAGAAGTTGATCGTATTTGTGGCGCAATTGGTGAAAGATGTGCAAGATTAGGATATAGAAGTATGAAAAATAGGAAAAGAAAATATCATTAATGATTAAATAAATTTATGGAATAAGTATATCAGAAAATAATAACCTAAATATTGTCAACCTTCCGCCCACGGCGTGTCCCGTAGGGACGACTGAAGAAAAATAAACTTAATAACCTAAAACACATAATAATTGCTTAGATAGCGATGACAAGGCTAATAGTAGTAACATCAGGAAAAGGAGGAGTAGGAAAGACCACTCTGGCAAGCAACCTTGCAGCAGCATTAACAGACTTCGGACAGAAAGTAATAGTAATGGACGGCAATCTGACCACTCCAAACCTAGGAATGCATCTAGGCCTGCACCTCCCGAAAAACACGCTTCATGATGTTCTTAAAGGGGAATCTAGGCTTAAAGACGCAATCTATCCGCATTCTTATGGTTTTGATGTTATCCCTGCTTCGCTTGGATTGAATGACCTTAGGGGTGTAGACGTTTCAAGACTTCCGGAAATTACATTCTCGCTGCTCGGAAAATCAGATTATGTCATCATCGACAGCGCGGCTGGGCTTGGGAAAGAGGCCTTATCAGCATTGGCATCAGCAGACGAGTCCATAATCATCACCAACCCTAATCTTCCAGCAGTTACTGACGCATTAAAGATGATTAAGCTTGCTCAGGAATCAAACATCGATGTTATTGGTGTTGTTGTCAATAGAATTACTGGAGAGGATTATGAAATGACGCCGGAGCAGATAACCGAACTTCTTGGAGTGCCTGTGATCTCGCAAATTCCCGAAGATAGAAATGTTCCTTTAAGCTTAGGGCAAAAGCAGCCTGTTGTCTCTTATGACCCTGATTCTCCGGCATCTGTTGAGATCAAGAAGCTTGCTGCAAACCTGACTGGGAGGAGTTATACGCCCCCCAAGCCGAAGGGATTCTGGCAGAGGTTCTTTGAAAGGTTTGTAGGTCAGTAATCATTGATAAATTTGTATTCAATTGAAGGTTTTTTTTCTATGCCATGGATCATGCCTAAATCCAAAGTCTTCAGCTTTATCATTTTTTCGACTTCTTCTATTAGCTCTATTTTCTCCTGGTCTGATAATGTTTGAAGGAATCTTCTAACCTTATCCTCGCCTGTAAGAATTATCAAATTATCCATACTCTCCACAATGTGAATTTAGTGGGATGGTTTTAGTATCTTTTGGAGGAAAAGTGGGATGAATGTGTCACAGCGGGAGAAAATCAAATATTTAAAGATTGAATTCCAGTTTTATAGCATGTTTAATGTAAAATCTGTTATTTTATATGTTCCTGATGAATTCAAAACTCTAGACTTTTTTGATTTTGCAAGAGCTTATTTTGGGTCCTCATTTAATAATATAAGAAATAAAAGAAACCCTAATGTTTACAAATCAAGAGAAGGTATCGATATGTTATTAGATCTAGAAAAATTTGCAGAAGATTTTAGACAAAGATTTGCAGGATAAGATGACTCAGAAGATATAATAGTTTATTTTGGACTTTAAATCACATTAAAGTAATTTCAACTCTTTCCTTCCCACCGCCTATGTTCTTTCTCTTCAACTTAATCTTTCCGATTTCAGAAGCATTTTTTACATGTGTTCCGCCGCAAGGCATTCCCCAGCTGCCGCACTTCCACCATCTTTTCTCGGGATCTTTTTTGTCAGGCTCTGACTTTATCTCCAATCCTTTTGCAATTGCTTCATTCGCTTCCTTCTCAATCTCAGGTATTATTTGTGTTATCGGCTTGTCATACAGAAAGTCTATCCTTGCTTTGTCTGGGTTTATGTTTGATCCGATAATTTTCGGCTTCCCAAGCTTTTCAACGAACGGGTAATAAACTATATGTGCGGCTGAATGCAACTTCATCAGGTTGTATCTTCTTTCCCAGCCTAAGCTTAACTGGACAGTATCCCCTGTATTAAAATCAGGCTCTTTTTCAAGTATATGGACTATCTTATGATTAGCTTTCTTAACTTCAACAAGCGGTATTTCATTAATCGTTCCTCTGTCAGACGCCTGCCCTCCAGAGAACGCAAAGAACAATGTTTTGTCAAGAATCACTTCTTTCCCATTGATTTCAATGACTTTAGCCTGCGCTTCTTTCATGTATGGGTCTTGGTAGAATAATCTTTCTGTGTCTATTCTTTCAAATTCGACATCTCTTTTTTCTGGCGGTTTTTCAATTCCTTTCTCCTCAGCTAGCTTCACTTCACACTTCCCAGTTTTTGATGAAACTTCCTTCCCATTAATCAAGCCAAACAAAAGGTCAACGCAAATCTCTCCGCCAGCAGCAGGCATTTCTAATCCCCAGTTCTCAAGAACTTTAGGATTAATCTCGCCAAACCTTGCCAACACTTTCCCATTAACAACAAACTTTGCAGCCCTGCCAGTAATATAGCAAGGAGCATTTGATTCTTCAACTCCATAATCATTAACGCCAACATTGCTTAGGATGCTCTCGACTAAAGATTTCATCTCGGAAAAATTCGCTTTAGAATGGCAAAGTGCAACAGCAAGCCTTTTCATTGATTTGTTTCCAATATCATTATCTTCCAGGGAGACTACATCTCCAACCTCAAACAAATTCTGCGGGTATTCATTGTGCTTATTTCTTGAAAGAACCTCGATCAGACTAGGCAGCAGCCAATTCCTGACAACATCATACTCGCTTGTCTTGGCATTAGCAGTTTCAGCAACAGGCTTAACATCCATGCACATTTTTTTGAAAAGGCTGTTTTTGTTTGAAAGAATGAATGTCACAACCTCCTGCATCCCATACCCGACAAGAAGCGAACGCAGTCTTGTGCAGAAGATTTCTTTCTCGTCTTCATCTCCAATCGTCGATATCTTCGGGATTTCAGGGTCGAATGCCTGATAGCCGTAAGCTATTGCCACATCCTCGACTATGTCTATGCCATGCATGATGTCTGTCCTGTAGCAGGGAGTTTTCACTTCAATCTTATCTTTTGTTACTTCTTCTGCATCATATCCCATTCTCTGGAGGCATTGGGTTATTTGTAGATTGGTTAGTATCAATCCGAGAAGCTTGTTGACGTAGTTTGGATTAATTGTGATTATTTTTGTTGATAAGTCAGGAGTGTAAACCATTCTGTCCTCGTATTTGATTTTTATTTTATGGATTGCCGCCCCCCGGTCAGCAAAAGTGGTTGCGATTATATTCAGGACTTCATTCGCCGCTTTCTCATCTGTTGCTGTGATGTCGACGAAGATGTTTTTTGTGTTTTCTTCTACTTTCGTGTCTTCGGAGTTGATTATAGGCGGCATTGACAAGACTTTGCCTCGCCCGTCATGAAGCAGGGGATATTCTTTCATCCCTTCTAAGACCCAGGCATAATCCTTTCCTTTCGGCAATTCTTCGAGGATCTGCTGCAAGGTCATTTCTTCTTTCTGCTCCAAGGGAATGAATTTGAATTCTTTTGGTTTGGTTGTGTAGATGACTGGAAATGCAATCTTATCATAGTCATGCAGCCCTATCGCCACTTTCTTTCTTTTCCTGCAGTGGGTGATATGGAGTTTTTCTTGGACCTGCATTATTGACTTGATGAAATCATCTGTAAATTTGACATTTTTGATCACACACGAGACAAAGTATGGCCTTACCTTCGAGACTTTATCTTCTATTATTACCATTTCTTCAGAGCCTTCCAGTTTGTACTTTCTTAAACCAGTTTTCACACCCATATAAGATGAGAATGCCCTTGCCAGACCCTCGACAGATAGCATGTCAGGCCTGTTTGGGAAGATTTCTACTGTGAATGTGTCTCCTTCTGACCCCTCCCATCCTGTTCCCATCATCGGGATATTTTCTTCTATTTGCTGCATGGTGAAATCTTTTCCTACCAGCTGGCAAAAATCTTTTCTATCGATTGTTATTACTGCCATGATTACCACACATCCTCCTCGGTTGCTAGGAAGTCTTTGCGTTTTTTAAGAGTATTTTTGAGTTCCTTGCTAAAATCTTTGTTTTTTTCAATACCATTATTATCGATATCTGATGCCTCTTTTGTATAGAACTCAGAATTTCTAATATCTGCATATGACATAAAAGTTTCTACTGATTTCTTTAAATCGTAACCAAATTCATAAGAAGCTCTAACCATAGGAAAAAGACTTAATAAATCGCTTTTTTCAAGCTTATCTGCATCAAAAAGTATCTTTGCCTCAATGGTTTGAGGTTTAATTTTCGACTTAGTTTCACTATGTGAAGCTATGCAATGCGCGATTTGTCTGATTTCATCATTATTAAATCCGAATTTTGGGAGATCTCTCTCTGCAATTTTTGGCCCAGTTTCATTGTGTTTCCAGTAATCACCTTCTGTTGCTCCGATGTCATGCAAAAGAACAGCAGGAACGAGAACAGAATAATTGACTCCTTTCTCTGTGTCAGCAATCATTAATGTCCTGAATAAATCGCGGATGATGTGCTCAAAATTGTGCTGTGGTAAGTCAGCCTGATCATACTTCTTCTTCGCATAATCATAGACCTTCTTTATTCTCGGGTCTTTTTTTGTTAGTTCTGTTAGTTTCCTCATTTACTCGCCTTTATTTTTTTCGGTCCATTCTCGGTCCATTTTGAACCTTAAACAAGAATATAATAGATATTTTTCCCATATCCCCCCCTATTTATTATTTTTTCCTCTAACAAATTATCAATATCTCTAAAAGCCGAATTTTTGGAAGCATTTGCCAATCCACAAATCTCTTCAACAATTCTATTTGAATCTGACAAAGAGCTTTTTAACTCTAGAAATTCCGACTCTCCTTTTTTAATAATATCTGAAATGTTGATTTTACTCATACACCCAACCACATTTGCGCTTCCCTTAGCTGTTTTAAATCTGATAAGTACAACTTTCTGATATCATCCACTTTATATTTGTCCATGATTATTCTATCAAACCCTAATCCCCAAGCAAGAACCGGGACATCTTTTCCTAGCAACGGCTTAACAACCTCTGGCCTGAATATACCTGACCCCCCCAACTCCATCCACTGCTTATGAGCAGGATGCCATACTTCTACTTCAAGGCTCATCTCTGTGTATGGAAAGTATCCTGGTCTAAACCTCGTCTTTGGGAATCCCATTTTTTCAAAAAATCTTCTTAGGTAGCCCTGCAGCTGTCGAAAGGTTACGTCTTCACCAACAACTATTCCTTCTGTCTGGTAGAATTCAGCAAGATGTTTCCAATCCAAAGTCTCGTTTCTGAAGCATCGACCTACAGCAAAATATTTCACAGGTAAGTCTTCCGACTTTAATTTCGCAATTGTTCTCGCGGATAAAGATGTAGTATGAGTCCTTAAGACACATCTCCTCGCAAATTCAGGATTCCATTTGTACTGCCACCCTAATGATCCAGTGTCCCAACCATTCTCGTGTGTGAGCTTAACCTTCTCAACTAATTGATTGTCTGGCAACTTCCCTTTCTCAGGTATTTTCATGTAGAATGTATCTGCCAAATCTCGGGCAGGATGATCCTGAGGCTGGAACAAGGAATCAAAATTCCAGAATGATATGTCCAACAATGGGCCAGTCATCTCTTTGAACCCCATGTCAGTCCATATGCCACGGATGTACTCGATGATTTGGGTTATGTAGTGTTTTTTTCCAGGGTTGATTTTTGTTGACGGCAAAGTAACGTCATATGGGCGAATGAGCTGTGTTTTCCACAATTTCTCCTTTAGGATTTCTGTCGTCAACTGACCTATTTCGTCCTTTATCACAAGCTTCGGAAGAATTTTTTTTCCTAGGTCTGTCAGGAATATTTCCCGCTTTTTTTTGACCTTTCTCTTGATCAGCCCTCTTTTCTCAAGGTTTTCTAATGATGACCTGTCGGATAGCTTTGGCATTTGCTCATGGTTTTTCAGGCTAATGAGTATTTTTTCTTCTGGCAGCTGCTCTTTTGTTGCTTTGCTTCCTTTAGATGTCAATTCCAGCTGCCCTTTCTTGATTACAACCCAGTTGTTTTTCTTGACCCAGACCAAGCCTATATCGAATTTCTTGAGTTTTTTTTTCAATTCAAGAATAGATATTTCCCCATCCTCGACAAGTTTCAGAAGGTTTTTTTCTGGGAGGCCATGCTCAGCATATTCTTCGCCTTCTTTTGTTAATTCCAAAGTTTCAGACGTCTCCTCGTCTATTTTTAAGACGCCTTTCACTTTTGCCCATAAGGATGCTTTCTCGATTGAGTCCTTATTTAATCCTGTCTCATGCTCGAGCTCTTGGATTGTCAAGGATTTCTTGCCTTCTAACGCTTTTAGGATTCTTTTTTCGTGGGTATGCAGTCGATTGAGCAGCTCTTTGTCATTCATTACTATCCTCTCTTAATGGTTTAGTTTTAGGAGTAGAAAAAACTTCGGTTGCAGTTAGCGTAGAAATTGGAAGGGCATCACGTTCACTAAGAGTAATATTGGTAGGTTAGGCTTAAGTAACTTACAGAAAATAAGCGTTTTCTAATTCAATTCTTGTAATGCCGAGATAATTGCATGTGAGGTCTATTTGTCGGTCTAAAACTCCTTGAAAACCAAATCTGAGTCCTTGGACAAGCAGATTCCCATCTTCAGCAAATATAGAATAAAACACATCTAAAGCTTGTTGAAATGTATGTTGACTCGAACTTGTAGACGTATATTGGCTTATGGTATTTACCCATCTTCTGGCTTCTCTTTCATACCATGTCCAGTTTTCTATTCGAATTGGCAATGAGTTTGGCATTGAGTTTACCAATGGGAAAAAAACGATTAATACTTTATTTTACAATCTAGCCGCAACTGGCTTCATAATATTGTTTCTTTTTGGTTCAATCTCCTGCAGGCTAACCTTCATTTCTATTTCCATTACCTTTTTCACAATAGGCGACTGTAAGTTGATTTTATAGAGCTGTGTTCTGTTGATTTTTCTTGTTTTCACAACCAAGCCCCATTTAATGAATTTATCCCATATTTTGTACAGTGTCGGCCTTGTTATGCCGGCGCCCTTAGCTATGTCAGTTTTTGTGTAGTCAAATATATTATTATCTAAAAGAAAGTCGAAAACTCTAAGAGCAGGTGTTCTTCCAAAAATTCCAATCATTATAGAGTCCTGTTCCATAGGATATTCTTGAAAAAGCTAGTATAAATATTTTTACTTTTATTGTAAAATTTAATTTACATATTTTTTATATTAAAGATAAACAAATTTAATATATGAGAGAAGAAGAAAGGGCCTGGATTCTGTTCAAATTATTAAGGCATTGGGGTGGAAAACACACAAGTCTTGACAATCTTCCAAAAGGCCAGCCTAAGAATGTAGCGAAGCAGATAAAAGAAGCCTGCAAAGAAATGATAAAAGACGGTTTGATACTTTCTAAACCCACCCATTACGGATTGGAAATATCGCTTAATCCTAGAAGGAAAAAAGAAATAATTGAAATTGTATCGAAATATTATGATATTCCTTTCGATATTTTTTAGGCTGTTAATCCCTTACAATAAAATCGTCCAGCCTGTCTTTAGCCTTTTCCCGCCTTTCCTGAAACCCTTTCAGGTACTCATTCAACTTGTCCACCAGAATCTGCTTCAACTCCCCTGTCAGCATCTTGCCAGACTTGTAGTCGTCGTAGATTTTCTTCAGCCTTTCATCGCTCTCCTCAAAGAATGCAAGCCATTGGTAGGAAACATCTATATCAGGATTGCCTCCGAACTTCCTGTGCTCCTCAACATTCCTCGCTCCGCCAGAGAACGCGTGCTTCATTACTTTCTCGCGGACAGCTTTCGGTGTGTCTGTAGTGAATATGCATGTCGATTCCACAGATGAGGACATCTTTCCCTCCTCTGACATCCCTTGCAGCCCTGGCAAAAACCTTCCATGTATTTGTGCGGGCTTGTAATAGCCTAACTTTTCAGCTACATCCCTTGCCATCCTCCAGTAATTATCTTGGTCGATTGATGCTGGGATAAGGACAGGTATGTTCTTCCCGTTCAATTCAGATGGAAGAAAGCAGGGGACAGTCTGGATCGCAGGGAAAAACGTAATCCCGATGTTCGAGCTGTCTGTGAAGCCGAATATTGATTTTGCTGTCGAGAGCGTGGTTTTCTTCGCAACTTTTAACGCAATCTTGTATTGCGTCTTGATGTAATCAATATCTGAGAATATGTGCGTTTTCTTCGGCTTGAATCCGACTGCTATAACGTCTAATGCATTCTCATACGCTGTTTTATTCACTTCCTCAAGCGGCTTGTCCTTGATCAGGAATTTCTCGTCATCAGTCATCTGAAACCAAAGCTCAGTGTCAAATTTATCCTGCAGCCATTTTGTGAATATCCACGGGACTAAATGCCCTAGATGAACCTTGCCGGAAGGGCCTCTGCCTGTGTAGAGATGGAATTTCTCGCCTTTCTCGTATTTGTCAAGTATCCAGTTCATATCCCTATGTGAGAAGTATATTCCTCGCCTTAAAAAGTGATGCAATTCTCCTGTATGTTTCTTGATCCTTTTGAGGAGTTTCTCGTCGATTTTTTCAGTGCCGAAGTCCTTGATCAGTTTATCATAATCTACGTTCCCTTTGACTTCCCATGGTGTTACAACAAATTCAGCCATTCACTCACTCTCATATATTATTGGTTTTTCTATCAACTTAAGCAAATCTCCTGCATGGATTTTGACTGTTTTTGAATGGTTTCCAGGGTTGAAGTACAGGTAATCGAACCCTAACAATTCTTTGTCAAGGTAAGTTTTTATTTTATTCCTGTGGCCGAAGGGTGGAACGCAGCCTATCGGGCAGCCGACTAGTCTCTCGACATCTTTCGGTTTTGCTAATAGAATTTCTTTCGTTACTTCCAGCTCCGCAATTTTACTTGTTTGGATTTTTTTATTTCCTGGACCTAGGACTACTATGAATTTCCCTTCAGTTGTTTCAAAGAGCAGGTTTTTTATCCCGCAGTTGTTTGAGTCCTCGTTGATTTTCTCCATTATTTTTCTGGTTTTATCGGCGGCTTCGCATGTGTAGACTGGATCATGGTCAAACTCCTTGTAGTCTATTCCCTTGCCTTTAAGCAACTGCTTGATTTTGTTCTCAATGAATGTCATAATTATCACTTGGGTTTGAAAGAATAATTATCTTCTCGCCAAATTTATCAAAGTTCCAGAATCATACGGTTCTTTTGCTCTGATCATCACAGATTGTCCTAACTTTTGTTTAAGTCTTCGGAGATCATATTCGGAAAGTCCTTCAAAAGACTCCCCTGTATAAATATTTCCTAGAGCTCCCAATGCATTGATTTGATGATTTCTCCCATCGGCGATTAAGTCAACTCTAATTAGTCTTACAGGTATTTCCCGACTATATATACCACCTACCCAACTTCCTCCATCACTTAAACCGTAGACACTGCCCGTAGCCACCTCTCCCTCCCCCAAGCTTAATACAGTAAGTTTCTTTTTAGAACCGAATAGTCCATCTGCTATTCTCCCAAATATATTCACCTATTTTCAACTTTTTCACCCATTTATTTCAAGAATATTAAAAAAACCTGTTAATTCGCATGGAAGATAAACATCATGCCTTCTCGCCAAAATTTTTATTCTTTTAAGAAGTTCTGATTCTCTACTCAAAGTATCTATTACTGAAGGGATTATTTTTTCAGGATATTTTATGTTTACACCAAAAAGGCATGGGGATAGATGAATACCAAAGTCTGTTGCAATTAAAGGATCATTTTCACAAAAACCCGCTCTAATTCCTTTAGCTACTAATTTAAACGGAAATACTCTACAATAGACAGGCCTATCTGGATAAATTTGGCAGTATGTCGTTGTTGTATCATATGCTGAGCAACCTCTTTCATTTGATAACATAACTGGTATTCCAAAGTATTCTGTTTTCAAGTAACTTGGTATACTTCCTAACTCTCTATCCCCTAAAGGTATCAAAACATCTGGTTCCCCGCAACATTTTCTTGTGCAACTTAAACAATAACCAGAACCTTCCAATAAATTATATTCAATGTCCATCGTTTCTCACCTAATTAAATACCCCAAAATCTAGGATAAGAGGTTGGTTGGAAATTACCAAGCATTCTTCCTAAAGTTTTTTTTAAATAATAAAAAGGTCCTAAAACAGCTGTTTGCGATTGAAGCAGTCTATCGGCACTCCCTAATAATTTTTCATAATAAACTGTCTGTGCCCGATAGTATCTACTGGGGTCTCCAAACAGAGAAGCTAAAATTGGCCCTTGCATTACACCCACTCTTCTAAATTCATGTTTTTCGCAAAGCCTTTGTGTTTTAGTATCGAATGTCTCGCAGAAAGCGCAAACATATTCAGTACCAGCATTTTCAATCGCAGTCATTGATTCATCAAATAAAATAGAACCTAGTCCTGTTCCTTGATATTCTGGGGATACCACTACTAAGGCTAATTCAGCGCTCATATTTTGGGGGTTTAAGATTATTGTTGACGTGGCTGGGATAATGCCTGATCTATCAGCGACCAAAATTCTAGTATTTCTATTTTGTAAAATATCTGGGTAGCATTCCGCTCTTGTGAATCCATCGTAAGAAGTATTCCTTAATTCTGGAAAGGCATTTGCATAGACTTCTGATACTCCAACATAATCTTCCTCATGTATTTCCCTAATTATATATTCAACTCCATCTCTTCCAGTTCTTGAAATATCTACAGTCGGAAATACCAATCCTATTTCATCAATTCTTCCAGGGTTATCAAGCCGAAATATTCTTGTTCCAAAGTAATTCACCAGTCATTATAAGTCACCTCTTATCATTCTTTTAAAACTTGAATCAATCAAAACTTCAAGAGTATCAATTATCTCAACATCAAAATCCCGAGGATTTACTACAAATTGCAAATCAGTACATCCAAGAACAATAGCATCAGCCCCTCGCCTAATCAGTTTTTCAATAATTTCTCGAATGAACCTTTTGTCTGCTTCTATGACCTGATTCCTTAGTATTTTGACGACTGTTTCTGAAATCCTATTTTGTTCTATTTTATCCGGAAGTACAGTTTGAAAATAGTTGCTAAACAGTTCAGAATTGATTGTTTCAGATGTTGCCAATAACCCTATCTTCTTGTAGCCTTTGTTCTCAACCACTTTTACCGTTTCTTCAATCACACTTAATACCGGTATTTTGGATTCCTGCCTAATTTTGTCGATAAAAATATGCAATGTATTACAAGGCATGACTATGAAACCAGCACCGCCATCATTCAAATTTCTGACACTTCTGAGCAGGAATGGCAGCATTTTTTGCTCGTTTCTGCATTTCTGTATTATTTCTTCTTCTAATCTCTTTGGGAAAGACACGTTATCTATCAGAATTTGCGGGTAATAACCAGATTTTCCAGTAAATCTTCTAGTCAACTCCAGATAGAATTTAGACGTAGTCTCCGGACCCAAACCGCCTATAACGCCAAATGCATTCACCTTTCATCATTTCCGCCTCCTACACGATAAACCCTGCACCGCATATCCTCAAGCACAACTAGCTCTTGGACAAGTTTCCTTTCCTTGAGAAATATCAGAGACCCTTTCACAGAACGTATAGACAAGCCAGTCAAACGCTGGATTTCCTTTTGCTTAAGATAACTGGAACTAGACAAGGCTAACAGAATCTTCCTAGCCGATTTCGGCAATCCAAACTAGTTCACCAGGCATAACTCTCACACATTTCTATGGAATAGAAGTATTTATAGGGTTATTATAGGTGCAAATTAGAAAATAGGCTTAGAACTCTCCCCCAGAATGCTTTGATTGAATTAAAAAATTCCACAAAGAAACCTGTCAATGGCGATCCTTGAGATTGCCCGGGTTCAGGTACAGTTATAGTAGTGGTTGATGATGTGGTTTGGGTTGTCGTGGTTTCTCTACTTTGGATAACTGAAAGGGTTATTTCTGTCGAATACTCTTTTTTGACTCCGCTTTTTAGCGATAGGCCTATTAGCTCTAGATTATAGCCTCCTGTTTTTGCAGTTTCTGGGATGTTAAATGTTATTGATATATCCGCAGCTTCTCCTGAATTGATTGATTCTACATCATCTGGGTTAATTTCTGCCCAATTTCTATCGAAACCGTCCCCTGACATTGAGAAAGTAATATTATAAATAATGTAAGTCATGTTCGTGAAAAACTGGCCTTTTATTTTCTTTTCCTGTCCCTGTTCTACTGAAACTTTTTTTGGGAAATCCTGAAATTCGGCTATTCTCTTCTCTGAGGTTCCTCCACCACCGCCGCCAGAATTTTGTATTGCGGATGTGATTGAAGTGGTGGTTGGCTTAGTTGTTGTTGAAGTTGAAGTAGTAGTGGTTGTAGAGGATGAAGTTGAAGTAGTAGATGTAGTGGTCGCTGATCCGCAAATATAGCCGTTTTCATGGCAGGTGCCTCCGCAGCATACGCAGTATTCAGGGCAGCCCATTCTACAAAAATCATTGATCGGGCAGCATCCGCTATCTGGATTTGATGAGCAGTCGTAATCTAAACAGTCTATATTTCCATCCACATCATTATCTATCCCGTCAGTACAGTTTGTCTCCACTTGCAGTATTGTTGTTGTGGTCAAATGGCAATCAGTCGGGCAAGTGTTAGAATTCTCCCCGACCTCAAAAGTAACAGAACCTCTCCAATACCCGTCAAGATATGAATCAACTGATTTTACATAATATCCTATATTCCTATCAATGAATTGTTCCCCCCAGACAAAGGGGTAAGCAGTTTCATTTATAGAAATTCCTCCCCTATACTCTCCGAGCGCATAAAGAATAGCCTGGTAACTTGCCTGCTCAAAATCATAATAAACAAAATCATCAGTAGGAACTATAACTTCAATAACATTTTCTGAACAAACAGAATCTCCGCAGACAGAATCAGCTGCTGATAAGACAGGAAAACAAAATATCAATAAAAGGCCTAAAGTAAAGAAAGGTGTTTTTATTGTATTTCTTTTGATTAAAACGGTGTTTTTAATTATCATATTAACCGGTTTTTAATTATCAGCAGTAAATATTAAAATATTTGTAGCAAACGCAAGTGGTTCTTCTCGGTTTCAGAAATTCTTTATTTAATCCGTTTTCCATATTATAAAAAGATTGATATGCTGGAGATAGTAAAACACATCGAACTGAAAGGCACCGAAGCCAGAAAAGTGTCTAATGCAATAACATCTGTTATCAAAGAATTCAGCAAGCGCGCTGAAGTCAAAAAACTCGAGAAACTAGAAATATACGTCACGAAAAATCCTGTAAAAATAAGCAAGAAAATACTCTCAAATATAAGACTAAAAAGACATGGGGAGATCAGAGAATGGATAACAGAAAATGCCCCGAGTTTCACCTATTGGACTGAAGGGAGCACACCTATAATAATGCTTAACGCAAACGAAAAGAAGTTCCGAAAGATGGATTATGACGGTATCCGAGGATTATTCGCACATGAACTGATGCATCTCCTGAACAAACTCGATGGGATAGAAGACCGGTTAGAAGAAGAAATGGATAAAACAGGAAATAATGTCATTCGCCTATTGGAAAAACACAAGGAAAAAGAGCCATTCACAAGAGAAAGGCTTCTGGTATCATTCATCAGGATAACCACAACCACTGTGCTCCTAATTAAAGACATCCTGGCCAACAGCAGAGCCATGAGTTTTGGGTTTGATGAAGAGCTGTATGAGAACTACAAGTCTACATTAAGCGACGTGAAAAACTTCAAATACACAGAGAATAGCATTATAACCGCCTTAAAACAAGACAGAAAACATGTCCTCGATGACTCATACTTGGCATACCTCGGGCTAAATATGCCATGGATCACCTTTAAGATGTTCAGGATAAAATGGTATAAGTACCTTCAGGAGCTCGCGAGGATAGAAGTCCCAGATATTGTAAAGAAGAACAGCAACAATGTCCTGAAAGAGATGCTGAAGCTAAGGTCAGGCCATGATGAGAAGCAGATAGCAAAAATATTAAAGGTTAGCCAAGACAGTTATTATAATATTGTGGAATATTTCTGCAAGAAGTTGATGTAAACTTTTGATGCGAAAATTTGCTTTTTGTTAAGTGGGAGAAATTTTCAGCAATAGTGAAACATTATTAATATCTCACTCAGAATCTGGAGATATTATTTTGGTGGGTGAAAACACTACAAAACATTATTTTTCGGCAACAATTGTGAAATTCCTCTTAATATTCTTAATATTCTCTTCTTTTATGATTTTAAACCCTATTTTTTTCAAATATTGAATAAAATCTACTCTTCTATACATCTTCTCATAAGGATGTTCTGAAGTTATTTTCATTATCTTTCCATATAAACCATCGAATGATTCTATTGAAACCTCGTAAATAAAAAATTTCCCCCCTGGTTTCAAAACCCTATAAAGTTCTCTCAAACAACCTTTCCAATCAGGAATATGATGAATTACAATGAAATCGAAAATGGCATCAAAATGGTTATTTTCAAACTTCAATTTGGAGGCATCCCCATTTTCGAAGGTGATTGAAGGGTCCTGAATTTTTTTTCTCGCAACTTCAACCATTCTTTCATCTAAATCTATAGACACTATCTTATTAGGAGAGAAATAATTTTTAATCAGAAATGAACCAATTCCGCTGGCACACCCGATTTCCAGAAAAGTCCCTTTAGCTAATCCCTCTGAAAAACTTAAAAAATAGTTTGAAATAATTTTCTCTATAGAGCGTCTCCTAAACCAATGCTTACTAAAGAAGAAATACGAAAGGTTATTCATAGTCATAGTCATACGAAAGAATAGAATTCGTATAATTAAATTCCTTACTCTTCAATCCCCCCTCAAAAACCACCTGAGAAAACCACACCCTATCTAAATATACAAGAAAAAAAAGAAGAATTTGAGATTTACTTCTTCCTGCCTACAAAATAATACACTATTGCAGTAATTATGCTGAACAGCACTGCACAGACCACCCAAATGACTTTTGTTGTTGTGTTCAATTTCTTGTTTTTCACAAGCACCTCATAAATTACCCAAATCGCACATACAAGCGCGACAATTCCTAACAAACTTCCAAATAGTGCCATTCTCTATTACCTCCTATTCATTTATGGAAATTGGTATTTATTAAAATTTCTTGCGTTAAGCGAAGCATCAAAAAGTCACAAAACCTTTATTAATTTTAAATCTTCTAAATCATAGAGATTAATTAAATGGTGATTTAATGGCTGTATTTAAGTTTGTGATCGCAGACCCAAAAACAAGAAAAAGCTACAAGGCAGAGATGGATCAAGACAAGGCTGCGGGTTTAGTCGGTAAAAAGATTGGCGATAAGTTTAATGGGGACTTGTTGGGTTTGGCTGGCTACGAGATTGCTATAACCGGAGGCACAGACAAAGACGGTTTTCCAATGCATCCTGATGTTCATGGGATGGTTAAAAAGAAGATAGTTCTTGCCAGCCCGCCATGCTTCCATCCAAAACACAAAGGCCTAAGAAGGAGAAAGATGATAGTAGGCAATACAATAAGCAGAACTATAGCCCAGATCAACTGCAAAATCATAAAAGAAGGCTCTAAAAAACCTGAAGAATTGCTTGGAAAGAAAGAAGAGGCAGTTGAAGCACCAAAAGAAGAACCTAAATCCCAGGAGAACAAGAAAGAGAAGAAATCAGAAGTAAAGGCAGAACCTAAAAAAGAAGAAAACCCAGAAGAGGAGAAGAAAAAGTAGGTGATGAAGTTCGCTGAAAAAATAGACCCAAAAACAATCCCTGAAATCAATATTGGATTATTTGGCCATGTTGATCATGGTAAAACCACACTTACCCAAGCTATAACAGGCAAGATGACAGACACTCATTCTGAGGAGATTAAGAGGGGTATTTCAATAAGGCTAGGCTATGCGGATGTAAGCATCTACAGATGCTCTAAATGCAAAGCATACTGCACAAGCAAGAAATGCCCTAAATGTTTTGAAGACTGCAAAATTCAAAGGACAATATCTTTTATAGACGCCCCTGGCCACGAAAGCCTTATGGCAACTGTCCTAACAGGGTCTGCTATAATAGATGGGGCTATACTTGTCATTGCAGCGAATGAAAAATGCCCTTCCCCGCAGACATATGAGCATTTAACTTCTCTAGATGTGGTCGGAATCAAAAAAATAATCATTGTTCAAAATAAGATAGATATCGTTGACCAAGAAAGAATAAAAGCAAGCTACAAGGAAATCAAAGAATTTGTGAAAGGCACTATTGCTGAGAATGCTCCTATAATACCTGTTTCTGCAATGAGAGGGGTGAATATAGAGTATATCATCGAAGCTATGGAAAACAGCATTCCTACCCCAAAAAGAGACTTAACCAAAGATCCAAAGATGTATGTAGCTAGAAGCTTTGACATCAACAAGCCTGGCTCTGGGGTTGATAAACTGGTTGGGGGAGTAATTGGAGGCTCAATAGTTGATGGAAAGCTTAAAAAGGGACAGGAAATAGAGTTAAAGCCTGGTATAAGAATCGGGGAATCATGGAAAATAATAACAACAAAGATAGTATCATTAGAAAAGGCTGGCAAGAAGCTGGAAGAGGCTGAAGCTGGCGGGCTGTTGGGTATATTAACAGAATTGGACCCATTCTTGGCGAAGGCTGATGGTTTAGTCGGAAATATAGTAGGCCTTCCAGGAAAACTGCCTGAAATAAGGAACAAGATAACTCTGAATATAAACCTATTAGAAAGGGTTGTTGGAACAAAAGAAGAGATGAAAATGCAGAACATCCGGTTTAATGAGCCCTTAATGATCAACATTGGGACAGGCAGGTCGGTTGGGGTGGTTACAAAAATCAGGGGAAAGGATATTGAGATGGATCTCAAGCTGCCTATCTGCGCTGATGCCGGGGAAAGAATTGTCCTGTCCCGCCAAGTCATGGGAAGATGGAGACTAATCGGGTATGGTATACTGAAAGGTTAGGGTATCTCATTCATGAAAATTTTGGTTGCCTAATTTCTGGCGTGGTTGACAAAAATCTTCATGTTTATTCGTTCAATCAAAAATTCCTTTTAAGAGTTCAAAATTTCGGCATTTTACATGTTTTATTGAAAAATCATTTTTTACCTCATCTGCTTCACGTTTTCTGATTTTTTTGCTTTCAAATTCAACACGTATACTATTTTTTTCGCCAGTTGCCTTATAATTTTTTTAAAATGGCAATAGTTGCCGGCATTTTTGCGGTAAGTGTTTGAATTTCATGGTTTTAAGCAACTTTCCAGGGTTTTGAATGGGTCTGAAACCCCGGGGATGACTTTTTTGGTTGGTTTTAGTAGCATTTTCTTTTTCATGGTCAACCTTTTCAGTTGTCTCGCCTTTTTCAGACCTCTCAGCTTCTGAAGACTTATTTTTCACTTTTTGGATACTTTCTGTTCAACTTAACCCAAACCTCTGTTGGCCAGCACAATCGTCCATTCAATCAATTTAAAAATGCCTAATGCCAATAAAAATCATGAAGATTATCATCTTAGACACAAACTTCCTGACAATCCCGTTCCAATTCGGATTGGATATCTTCAAAGAAATAGACGAGCTAATAGGCGAGGAGCATGAAACAGCAACAATAGACCAGGTAGTAAGAGAGCTTGAGAGCCTTTCAAAAGGCAGAAGCAATAATTCAACAGCCGCAAGGATAGGCTTGGAGCTGATAAAGAAAAGACAAGTAAAAATCATTAAAACAAAAGGAAAGAATGCAGACGATGAGATAGTAGAATTATCCAACGACAAGACAATAGTAGCAACAAACGATAAAGAATTAATTAATAGACTAAAGAATAAAAATATTAAAGTAATTTATTTAAGAGGTAAAAGTCGCTTAAATATGAGGTGAAAATGTTGATAAATGGCTTGGCAATTAGTTTCATTTCAGCTTTTATTGCATTAGGGTATGCATTCTATTTAGCAATAGGGATAAACAAACATAAGATCGGAAATAAAAAAATGAAGGATATATACGAAGCTATAAGGGAAGGATCTAAAGCCTATCTAAAAAGGCAGTACAAGACTATTATCTATATTTCAGTTGTTTTAGCGGTTTTACTCTATTTTGCGTTTGATTTTTCAGGGAACAAATTTCCCTACACATCTTTAGCATTCACTCTAGGCGCTATCTGCTCGTTAGTTGCAGGATATGTTGGGATGGATGTAGCAACAAAAGCTAATGCAAGAACAGCCTACGCTGGATTGAAAGGAATCAATGAACCAGTCCAAATCGCTTTTAGAGGCGGGTTGGTTATGGGCTTGTTCAATGTAGGAATGTCTTTACTTGGTGTGTCTGCATTATTCTACTTCTACGACTCTAACCCACACATGATTATTGGTTTTGGGTTTGGAGCCAGCCTGTCTGCGTTATTTGCCCAGCTTGGTGGTGGAATCTTCACAAAAGCCGCGGATGTCGGGGCGGATTTGGTTGGAAAGGTTGAAGCTGGCATTCCAGAAGACGATCCAAGAAACCCAGCAGTTATTGCAGATAATGTTGGCGATAATGTCGGGGATATTGCAGGCAGGGGTGCAGACCTTTTTGAGTCATTAACCGGGGAAAATATCGGGGCGATGATAGTAGGATTATCATTATACGCGCTGACAAAAAATTTCTTTTTTGTCTTATTTCCGCTTCTGGCTAGGAGTGTTGGAATATTCGGAACTATATTCGGCGTCCCGTTTGTTAAAGTGAAAGGGGGGGAAGACCCTATGCGCGGGCTGACAAGAGGTGTTATAGCGACAACTTTGTTCTGTATAGTTGGCTTCTATTTTCTGATTAGATTCACTTTGCATAATGTCAACCTATTTTATGCAGGCATGGTCGGTCTGGTCGCAAGCATTGTAATGATCCTGATAACAGAATACTACACATCAAAGAAGTATAAGCCTGTCAGGGATATAGCAGAAGCGTCTAAAACAGGCCATGCAACAAACATAATCACAGGATTTGCAACAGGCCTTGAAAGCACAGCTTTGCCAGTTATCGTAATATCAATTGCCATTCTTATATCATACTACTTTGGGACTATATTTGCAGCTCAGGCTAATATAGATAGTTTCATTGGGGGCATATATGGGACAGCTGTTGCAACTATGGGAATGCTATCAATAGCTGGCATGGTTCTTGGATTGGATGGTTTTGGGCCTATTGTCGACAATGCAGGCGGCATTGTTGAGATGTCTGGGGGAAGCAGTAAACTGAGAAAAATTACTGATTCTTTAGATTCAGCAGGGAACACTACCAAAGCATTAACAAAAGGTTATGCGATGGCTTCTGCTGGTTTGGCTGCATTATTGTTGTTCCAAGCATATCTGGAAGTCACTAAAATAACTGTTGTTGATATAGTTGTCCCGAAGATAATTGTCGGGTTGTTTATCGGGTGTTTGTTGCCGTTTATTTTTGCTTCATTCGCGATCAGGGCTGTGGGAAAAGCAGCTTTCAAGATGGTTGAGGAGGTAAGAAGGCAGTTCAAAGAAATACCTGGAATAATGACGGGCAAAGCAAAGCCAGACTATTCAAAATGCATTGAAATAAGCACAGTTGCTGCCCAGAAGGAGATGATCCTGCCTGGGTTGATACCAATAGCCGTCCCGATATTGATTGGGTTCACTTTAGGGGCTGAGGCCGTCGGGGCATTGCTTATAGGCGCAACCTTGACTGGGTTTATTTTGGCGATGATGATGAACACAGGGGGGGCAGCCTGGGATAATGCCAAGAAATACATAGAAGACGGATTCTTGGGTGGAAAGGGATCTGAGGCTCATAAAGCCGCGGTAACCGGAGATACTGTCGGAGACCCATTCAAAGATACAGCAGGCCCATCACTTCATGTGCTAGTAAAACTATTAAATACTATATGCCTAACATTTGGTATGCTGTTTGTGCTGCATGCATTGTTGTGAGGGGAATGAATGTATAAGATAGCAACGATTAAGACGAAAATAAAAGTCCCGCCTACAAAGTTTGGGATGAGCCTTCAAAAAGCCATAAAGGAGAGCATCGCAGATTCTTATGAATGCAGGTTAGACAAGAGGATAGGCATGGGCTTGGCAGTGACAGAAATAAAAGAGATAGGGGAAGGAAAAATAATCGCAGAAGATGCAAGCATTCATTACCCAGTTACTTTTGATATTTTAAGCTTTAAGCCAGAGGTCCACGAAATTGTAACCGGGGATGTTATTGACAACACTGAGTTTGGAAGCTTCATAAGAATAGGCCCAATGGATGGTTTAGTCCATGTATCCCAATTGATGAATGATTATGTTAGCTTTGATGAGAAAAACTCGATTTTTTTAGGGAAAGAAAGCAAAAGGACCCTTAAAGAAGGCGACCCTGTCAGGGGGAAGGTCATCTCTGTGGCTATGATGCCTGGGAAAGAGAACAAGATCGGATTAACAATGAGGCAGCACAATCTTGGGGCGTTCAGCTGGATAGAAGACGAAAAGAAAAAGTTTAGAAAGGTTCTGAAAGAGACTCCGAGCAAGAAGAAGTGATAAAAATGGTTAAAAAACAATATGTATGCAGGAACTGCAAGATGTTTACCACAGAGAAAGAATGCCCTAACTGCAAGAGCAAGGACTTGTCAGCCAGCTGGAAGGGCGTGGTTATAATCAATAAAATGGAAGACAGCGAGATTGTAAAAGCATTGAAAGTTAATAAGCCAGGAAAATATGCTCTATTTGTCGGCTGATTTTGTGCTTTCTTCGGGTTGTTCAGGTTTTTCTTCTGCTTTTTTCTGTTCTTTAGCCTCTGGTTTAGATTCCTTGGGTGTTTCTTTTGGTTTTTCTTGGGTTTTAGTCTCTTCTTTTTTAGGCTTTTCTTTGGTTAATTCCTCTTCAAAGACATGGCCCCACATCTCTGCCTTAACAACATCATTGTCGTCTTCATCCTTAACTTTTATTGCCTTGATCTTGATTTTTTCAGGGGGTTTCTTAATGCTTCTATACCATATCGCTTTGTTTATGCTTGCCCCTATCTTGATGTTGTCTGCTTTCATGTGCCTCTTTAGGTATTTCCTGACTATAAATGAAGATGCGTGGGATTTTCTTGTTTTTGGGCCTTTCAGGGCTTCTTTTCTTAGGTTTATTGTAAAGACCTTTTCTTCCATAAGCATCAACTCTATATTAGGGTGGAAAGTTTAAAAGGTTTGAGTTGAGTTTTTTCATCGGGGAAGTTGCCAAAATTTCATCCGTTAGTTAGACATTTAAGCCTATACTGAAAGTTTATATCCTATGAATCAAATAACAAGAAGATATACTGCAAGTGGTTCCAAAGTTAATGACCTTGGTGAAAGAGGTTTTTGGACGGGTGTATTTACATATCCTTTGTGCCAAGGAGCTGAATGTGAGGAATATCAAGATGGTAGATGCTCCTTCAGAGTATATTGTGAAGCCTTTTAACGAGGAGAGAATGGGTGCCTTTGGGATAAATCTGGAAAAACTAATAGAATTTATATCAAATCAAAAAAAGCGTGTTTTTAAATTTCAAGATACCTAGAATTTTGTACATCATATATTTGATTAAGTCTCCAGTTTCCTGTATAATGCTCGCTTAATTTTCTTAATAATTCTCCTTCTGAACCCGCTTCTAATATCCAATATTCCCCTCCATCATAGAATGGTCGTGTCGCATCTAGCGCAACAAACCCGCATCCACCTAGTCTTATTACAGATACTTGATGGGAAATTTGATAAATAATCCTTTCGCCAATACGATCGTCAGATCTGGTAGTGTATATTCTAGAATTTGGAAATTCCCTCTGTAATATTTTGCCTAAATCATTTGAGATAAAAACGCATTGACTGAATATTCTTTCAACTGACCATTCTCTTCTCAACTATTTAATCGCAGATTCATATGTCATAAATATTGCTCAGGTTTTTACTCTCAGTATGGATTTAAATTTTTAACGATGTATCTATTATCATGCTTAAACAAGTGCCAGATAGAATAGATAGAATAACTAGAGGTATACCATTGCCTTTTGATCCTCTTCCAACCGTTGTGGTACATCACGGGGTTGATCACAAAGAATCAACAATATCCCTTAGCCTCGTGGGAGTTTCCAAATATTTTTTTGTTGAGGGTACAGGGAGGCACATAGCAATATCAGATATAGAAAGACTTCCTATAGGCGGTTTACCGTTTAATGAAAATGAATATATCGTTGTGGAGCTTGATTGGAAAACGTTTAAACAGTATTGCCAACCCTACAGGCAGGTCAGTTATTGTTAACTTGCAAAGATCTTCTTCTCGCCTTTCAAACCAATCCACTCATTTATAAGTCTTCTCTAACACAAATATTATTCATGATTTGTCGACAAAAAACTGATTATATTCATTCTGAATTCCGAGAAGTAGAATCAGGTATTAACTCTGTTAATATTTTATACGCCTTTGGTAGATCTTTATTCTCAAACAAAAAGAACACTTCAGTTTCGATGTTAGACGTTCCAATCATATTTACATTATTGAAAGCTAGATTCTTGCTAAGAAGATAAAAGAATCCTGGTGTTGTAATATACTTTTTTGGAATATACATGAGAATTATATCAAGATTATTTCTTGTAGTGACAATCTCATCTTTACTAAAAACTTTCAAAAATTTCTCCAAAAGGAATGGAAAGACCTCCTAAAAAGAGCCAAAAAGAATAAACTGAAGATAGTCTTATTTACCAAGGAAGCACAGATAAGTAAAACATACGAAGAGTATATTGATAAGATGAAGGATAGAGTTTTTGATTCCATTAACATTATAGGAATGGGTGTTGTTGGACCAAAGGAAAAAGTAACTAGTTTTTCTGGCGACTTGACTTTGTTAAGATAGACTATTGTGTTATCCTGAATTGTTTGCAGCCTTCTCGTACCTATAAAATCTATCGAATCAGAAAGGAAGTGATCTTGATCGTTCAAACCAATATTCCTACAGTTCATTCAATTGTTTTCTATCTCTTTCCTCAAAATTTTAAGAATTTCTTCCCCGCATTTATCCCAAAAACCCAGTATTTCCTCTGTTTGGGGTATAGAAGTTCTGAAGCCCCTGTAATTCACATCATGCCTGATTTTCTTAAACCTGCCAAGGGAATTTAATTTGACTTTATCTCTTATATCAAATTCCTTGAGGATTTCCATGCTAACCTCATGATTCCCAGGCTCAAACCCAAGAAGCCCTAATTTGACATCCCCCAACTGCCGAATGGATTCATAAACTTCCCTAAAAATAAGAGTTGCTGTGTCTTTATTTAGTTTAATGGACTTGGCGACTTTTGCATTTATCTCTGCGGAGTTCATCATAGCCTTTATTTTCTCAATATCCTTCTGCTTATTCCTCAGAACGCCGATTTTGAGCCAAGCGGAAATAACCTCTTTCCTCATTTTTTAACCTCCAAAAATCCCCAAAGCAAAATGCCGTTTGCAATGTTGTTGAATACTCCTATATCTATATCGCTCCTGCTGAATAAATGTATTTGGATTTTTCTTCCTATAATCTGCTCAAACTCAGCAAGCTCCCTTAATCCTGTGATCTGGTATTCTTTGGCTTCATCGGTTTCTATGGCTATATCAATATCCGAATTCGACAAATCCTCGCCTTTCCTGAAGCTGCCAAACAAAACTACGGCTCTCGGATTCTTGTAAAAATCCACCAGAAACTCAACTAGACCGCTTCTATACACAAAATCGAGATTATAGACTATTTTGCTCCTTATGTAGAGCCAACTTGTTTGATTTGCCTTTATTCTCCATATTTTGCTCAGCTTCTCTATAGTTATCAGTCCTGCTTCTTGGAATTCCCCTAAAATTCCCCCGATATTCGGCTTTGCAATCCCCGCTTCTCTTGCAAGATCGCTTAGACTAAACTCCTTTTCTGGGTACCTGAACAAAACTTCTGCGACCTTTTGTTTAGCGGTTTCATCATATAACTTATGGTATTTTTTATGAACAATCGGTTTCATCATATTACATATGTTATAAAATAGAACTATATAAACTTTACGCTTGTCAAATTTGCATCATTTTTAACGAAAAGCCATATATTCTCCTTGAATCTGCAAGGCTTATAAGTCTTCTCTAACACAAATATTATTCATGAAATACCCAATCTGCAAGCTATGCCTGAAGAACGAAATCCTATGCGGCAGCTGCGCTAAAAGAGTAGGCGAAAGCCTGATTAAAATCGACGAGATAGAAATGTTTAGAAAGCTCGAAAAGCTGACTAGAAAGTATGCCTTGCTGAAAGATGTGGAAATACAAAGGATAATAGACAGCCCAAACATGCTTCTTATACTAGCTGGGAAAGAAAACGCGTCCAAAATAATCGGGAAAGAAGGCGGAATGATCAAGAAATTGAGCCAAGACCTAGGGAAACAGATAAGGGTTATTGCCGGCATGTCCAATCTTGAAGATTTTGTAAAAGAGATTTTCTTCTCAACAAACATACTCGGAATAAACGTAATTTATGGGGAAAGGGATATGTATAAAATAAGGCTGCCATCAGCAGAAAGAGAAATACTGCCGATAGACCCTGACAAGTTCTCGAAGGCTGCTAATTCTATCTTTGGCGTGGATGCTGAGCTGGTTTTTGAGTAGGGTTTAGGGATTATTTATTTTATAAAATTAATATCCTCTGTATGGAAATTGAGATTTCTAAAAAGACGATAAAACTAGAGAAAGAGCTCAATTTAGTGGATGAATTTGTTATAGATGTTTCTAAAATATTGGGAGAATACTTCAATTACGTAATAGTCTCCGGTTATTTGCCTATCCTTTTTGGCAAGGTTAGGGGAACAGAAGACGTGGATGTTTTTATCGAAGAGGTATCACTTGAAAAATTCAAAGAATTCTGTGAAGAACTTGATAGAAGGGGCTATGAAATCCTGAATTCAAAAGATGCAGAAGACGCCTACGATATATTGAAGGAAAGGCTTGCTATTAGGCTGTCAAAGGAAGGCGAGTTTATACCTAATTTTGAATTGAAGTTCCCAGAAGATGTTTGGGGAACAAGGTCTATTAAGGAGAGAATTAAGGTTGTGCTGAATGGGAATGAGTTTTTCATAAGTTCAATTGAAATGAATATAGCATTCAAGATATACTTGGGGAGTAGAAAGGACATAGACGATGCATGCCATCTCTACTTGTTATTCAAAAAGCTAAAGCATTTAGACGAGGGAGAGATAAAAAAAATTTGTTCTGAACTAGGGGTTACCCCAGATATACTAAAAAGGTGTAAAGATGAGGAATGAACTGGAAAAAAAGTTGATTGACGAAAAGATAAGGTTCACGAGGATTTGGGTAGACCACATGCTAAATTCAACTAACAAGAAGTGGAGCTCTGAACAGAAGAGGTTCATTAATTCTATAATAGGGGCCAGCAGGAAGAATAAGATTGATTCATAGGTATCCTGAGTGTTTCTTTAGTAAGTAGAAGGGTTTTTCAAGGAAATATATATTAGCAGGAAAAATTGAAAAACGATGGATTTATATATGAATTAATATAATAAATTATATAGAATTATATAGGGAGATAATATGCTACAACAAAAAATAATCCATTACCCAAACCTTAAGACAGTCCTTATGGTCGAAGAAGTGCTTAAAAATGCAGAAGAACCATTGACTAAAACACAAATTAAAGAGATGCTGCCAAAATCAATAATGCACCAAACACTAAGTCTAATTCTAGAGTATTTCGAGAGCAGAGGGATGATAGCTTTCACGAGCCATGGGATAGTATGGATATATAACCCTAGCCCAAAATTACAAGCCGCGATTGAAAGAGGTGTGGTGGTTTAGTTTTATGGTCAAAAACAAACAGATTCAAGTTATATTATCCGAAGAAGCAGACGAGCAAATTATGAAACTAAATGAAATAGTTGGGGAAGAAATAAAGAGAGGTATAAAGAAATCTGAAAACCAAATACTACTAAAATCATCAAAAAGAGCTATTGATATTTTGAAATCAAACCCATTCGCGGGAACTCATGTCAAGAAATCACTCATGCCAGAAAAATACATCAAAAATTATGACGCTAGTAATTTATGGAAATTCGATTTGTCTAATTTTTGGCGAATGATATACACAGTGAAAGGTAATGACATCGAAATAATTTCCTTTATTCTAGACATAGTCGACCATAATACTTACAATAAAATATTTGGTTATAGGAAGAAGTGATGGAGATTTTTCAAGAAAATTTCATATCAATTCAACCTCTAATCACTTATAAGTTTTCATAATCATTAATTCTACTCATGACAAGGATAGCAATAATCAACCGAGAGCTATGCAAGAAGGATAAATGCGGGTACCTATGCAAGAAAGTATGCCCCATCAACCGGACAAACGAAGAATGCATAGTCGTAGATGAGAAGACTGGATTTCCAATCATCGACGAGGGCTTATGCATAGGCTGCGGTCTATGCGTGAGCAAATGCGACAAAGCCGAGTACAAGGCTATTCATGTGGTCAACCTCCCTGAACAACTCAAGGAAAGCCCTATCCACCGTTTTGGCAAGAACCAATTCATCCTTTACAGGCTGCCATTTCCCAGCCCTGGAAAGATCGTGGGCCTGGTCGGGTCGAACGGTCTTGGAAAAACGACAGCATTGGAAATACTTTCTGGCCAGCTTAAGCCTAATCTTGGAGGGGAAAAAGAGTCCAGCATATCTGAAGTGGTCAAGATGTACAGGGGAACAGAGCTGCAGAACTATCTTGAAAGACTAGAAAACAAACAGATGAGAGTCTCCTACAAGCTTCAGCGGGTCGACAAAATACCATCCGCATTCAAGGGAAAAGTCTCAAAACTCCTTGAAAAAACAGATGAGCGCGGCATCTTGAATGACTTAACAAAAAGGTTTGATATTGAAAGAATCCTGGACAATGATATCGATAAAATATCCGGAGGAGAATTGCAAAGAGTGGCAATAACAGCCTCGCTGGCAAAAGACGCTGATATCTACTATTTTGACGAGCCTACTAGTTTTCTTGATGTTTTCCAAAGATTAGAAGTTTCAAAGACTATTCGCGAACTTTGCAAAGACAAGTCAGTTATAGTTGTTGATCATGATTTGGCAACATTGGATTTTCTTGCTGACAACATCCATATCTTCTACGGTGTGCCTGGTATTTATGGGATAGTTTCGGTTCCTTACTCAGTCAGGGTTGGGATTAATGCATTTTTAGATGGTTATATCAAAGAGGACAATGTAAGAATGAGGAAAGAATCTATTCACTTTCAGTCAACATTCATTGAACAGCAAGGTGGGATAGAACAGATAATAAGCTTTGAGAATATTAAAAAGAAACTTGGTAATTTTGAATTAACTGTAAAGGGCGGAGAGCTTTACAGACAGGAAGTGCTTGGGATATTGGGTGCTAACGCTCTAGGAAAAACAACTCTTGCGAGAATTCTGGCTGGAGAAATTAAATCAGACAGTGGTAAGATAAATGGTAAAATAAAGATTTCTTACAAATCCCAATATCCAAAAACAGATTTTGATGGGACTATACGTGAACTCCTAAAATCAGTAACAAATGAATTTGGAACAAGTGATTATAAATCAAGAATACTTCGACCTCTTGGCTTAGACAAACTCCTTGAAAAAAATGTTAACAAGCTTTCAGGAGGAGAGTTACAACGTGTGGCAGTGGCTGTCTCCTTAAGCAAAAAATCTGATGTCTATCTTTTGGATGAACCTTCGGCTTTCATGGATGTAGAACAAAGGCTAAACCTTGCAAAAATGATAAGAAATCTGGTTGAGAAAGATGAGACCTCGGCTTTAATAATTGACCATGATCTTTTATTTTTAAGCCAGATTTCAGATAAGGCAATGGTGTTTCTTGGAAAACCAGGAAAACAAGGTTATACAGAAGAGCCAGAATCAGTTGAAAATGCATTTAATAGATTTTTAGAACAAGTTCAGGTCACCTTCAGGAAAGATTCCCAAACAGGAAGACCTAGGGCAAATAAATTGGAATCACAAATGGATCAAGAACAAAAAAGTAAAGGGAAATACTTCATGAGTTAAGTAGTTAAGAATATAAGTCAGAAGAATATTTGATAATATGTTTAAAAGAGGTGTGGGAATGAGTATTTTAGTTTTAATTCTAATCAGTGTGAGTTTAGGTGCAGTTGGACAATCTTTACTTAAATATGGTTTAGATTCAATGGGAAAACTAGTTTTAAAAGACCTATTAGTTTTGAAGAATTTGATATCTTTTGCAACGAATATTTTCATCATAGGCGGTTTATCACTTTATGTTCTCGCTACTGGTATTTGGTTTGTTGTGCTGTCAAATGCAGATATAAGTTATGCATATCCACTAGTTAGTTTGGGTTATATAATAACTGCAGTAATTGGTAGGTTTGTTTTTAATGAGAATTTAACAGTAATGAGAATAACTGGAATCGGTTTAATAATAGCAGGTGCTTATTTAGTTGGCTCGAAAATTTAGAAAAAATATTATAAAAAAAACTCAAGAAATAGCTCCGTTTTTAATTTTATCAACAATGATTTTAGGATATTTTTTGGTTTTAAATATTCTTAGTATAGATAACTTGAACAGATTTAAGTACTCTGCTTTTGATATAGGTATATTCGATCAGGGAGTTTGGTTATTAAGCACTTTTGAAAAAGCTTTTGTTACAGTAAGAGGTTTACATATATTTGGTGATCATCTACAATTCATTCTTTTGTTTGTCACTCCATTTTACTGGATATGGAATAATATAAGGTTTTTGTTGATATTACAAACTTTTGGTTTAGCTATTGGAGCTGTCCCGATATATCTTTTAGCCAAACAAAAATTGAAAAATAAGTGGCTACCTTTAATATTTTCTTTTTGTTATTTAATGTACCCTGCTCTTCATTATCTTAATTTAGAAAATTTTCATCCATCTGCATTAGCTGTACCAATGATAATATTTTCATTTTATTTTCTAGAGAATAAGAAGTATAAACCTTTTTTAACATTTCTTTTTTTAGCTTTAATTTGTAAAGAAGAAATAGTAATAACTGCTTTTTTTATGGGGATTTACACTTTTTTTAAACATAATAAGAAACTTGGCATTTCTATCTGTTTATTTTCTCTTATCTGGTTATTTTTAGTTTTCAAAGTCATACTTCCATTTTATAATGATTTTGGTTATATCCATGTTGGATATGGTGCATTCGGGGAATTTGGAAAAAGTCCAACAGAAGCTATTTTTAATATGATAAAAAATCCAGCAAAAGTCGTCCAAAAAATAGCGACTGAACAAAATATTGAATATATTATAGATTTGTTTTTACCTACTGGATTTCTTTCTTTCTTTAGTCCAATAATCTTATTTTTAAGTTCTCCAGCAATATTTTTAAATTTAATTACTGGCTGGCCTTATGCACATTCTATTCAATATCACTATACAATTGCAATCATCCCTTTCATTTTCTTTTCCCTAATTTATGGATTTTCTTGGGTTAGAAAAAAAACAATGAAAATCAAAAAATATAATTTAAATAAAATTATACCCGTAATATTCATGGTAATTTTTTTAGTTTCTACAATCTATGGAAGTTTTGAGATAGATCACTACGATACATCAATCAGAAATATTGATAAACTTTTCAAATATAAAATAGGAGAATTTTTCAAAAAACAGGAAAATGACAAAATTAGATATGAAGCTATATCTCTTATACCAGATAATACTTCAGTTTCAGCATCTTATCTATTACTTCCACATTTAACACATAGAAAAATAATTTACATGTTCCCAAATCCATTTGAAGAGTCTTATTGGGGTCTAATGTATGGAAATTTTACTCCATCTACACCAACTCTTGTTACTGATTACATAATTGTAGATGATACTGTTAGTGATTCTGAAAAAGAAAGTATAATAGACCCATTCATAAATCAAAACCTGTATGAGGTTATTTTCAACGAGACTAACGTGATTGTCCTTAAAAAAACCTTGAATTAAAACTAGGTATTACTATGAGAAATGGAAAAGAACTTAAAAAAATAGCAATTGAATTTAGTATTTTGATTTTTTGATCATTTTATCATTTGGTCTCTTGAATGTTATGTTTGAGATAAAACCTTCCAGAAGTATTTTATTGCCAATATTATTTTTAATTTCTTTATTTGTAAAAAAATGTCAAGAAAATCATCTCAACCCAAATTTAAGTTCAAAAATATATCTTATTATCCTGAATGCTTCTGAAGCTGAAGATGTTGGTTTACCAGCCTTTCTTTTCTCAAAAACTATCGGAACCTCATAAATTTTATAGCCTTTCTTTTTTGCTTTATACATTATTTCTAGGTTTATTTTAAAACCAAGTGGGTTAATTCTCAAATTATCATAAACTTCTCTTTTGATTGCAGCAAAACCCGACATATTATCTTTTATCTTTAACCCAAGAACTAAAGAAGCAAAGTTTCTGTATACCCAACTAATTAACCTTCTATGTGTTTTGTCATTTGTTAACCCACCTTTCACAAATCTTGATCCAATAACTATATCAAAACTATTAATTTTTTTTAGCAATTTTAGTATATCTTCTGGTCTATGACTAAAATCTCCATCAATAGTTACTATAACATCCCCTTTTGCGTGATTAAGTCCTTCCATTATAGCATTCCCAAGTCCTTTGGATTTTTGTTTTATCACTTTTGCCCCGGGAATCTCTTCAATTTCTCCAAACTCTACTATAATAACTTCATGATCTAGGCTTTTCAGATTTTTATGAATTTCATATGTCAGTTCCCTCAAAAGTGGTTCATTTTTTGATGGTATTAAAACTGATATTTTCATGGGAATATATAGTTTATAATAACTTTTAAGCTTTATTGTATATTAATAATTATTATGAAGTCTTTCACGGTAATAATTCCGGTCTACAATGAGGAAAAATTAATAGTTAAAAATACATATAAATTAATAAAATTTCTTAGAAAAATAACAGAAAATTTCGAAGTAATAATTGTGAATAATGGTAGCATTGATAAAACAGTTGAACTTGGGAAGAGTCTTGAGAAAAAATATCCTAAAAAATTCAAGATTTTGTCTATAAAAGAAAAGGGACATGTTGGTTTTGCTTTTAGGAAAGGTGTGGAAAATTCAATTTATGATAAGATAATTTCTCTTGATATGGATTTAAGTATAGGCCTTGATTTTGTCCCAAAATGCATTGAACTCCTTGATGATTACAGTATAGTAATAGGAGCTAAGAAAGTTGGTAAACAAAATAGGAAATGGTTCAGAGTTTTTACAAGTAACATTTTTATCTGGTTAACAAGAAGTGTTTTGGGGATAGACTATGATGATTATTCAATGGCTGCAAAAGGTTACAGAAAAAAAGATATACAGAGATACTTAAATTACATTGATAAAGAATCGGCATATGTTTTTGAACTCATATATTGGGTAAAGAAAGAAAATAAAAAAATAATCCAAATACCTACTTCATGTCATGACACCAGAAAAAGTAAATTCAATATACTAAATGAATCAGTCTATCGTTTTAAAAATCTAATAAATTTATGGTTATTCAAGAGAGTGTAGATGATCAAGAATAAAATTCCGATAAAAGTTAAAATCTTTCCAAAAATTTCCCAAAAACCGGAACCATAATATAAAGTAACATTCTCATCATTGGGTATTATTAACATAAATGAAGGGGAAACAAGATAAACCTTTTCTGCCCCTTTAACTTTCCAATTTGGGTGATAAGAAACTTTAACAATATGTGGTGCTCCAATACAATCAGTTTTAAAAAATATCTCTTCATTCATAATTTCTTCTTGAATATTACAATTATTCTTTGTTGAGACTTTTTCAATATCCTTTAATTCTGTAATTTTTTGATAATTAAATGAATCATCTTTGGTGTAAATTATTGGGACATCTAGATACTCTTCTTTCTCGAACCATTCATAGAAAAATTTTTTCCAGTCACCTGAATAGGCAACTGGTTGATAATCTGGAACATATACGTAATTATTTTTGTTTGTTGTTAATTCATATATACTTAGGTCACCAGATTCTTTAACTAGTTTATATTGAGTATAATTTTTCAATTCTTCCTTTACTTCATCACTTATCGCAATAAAGTCTTTTACATTAAACATTTCTAAATGCTTAGTTCCCATAGTAAAATTACGTTGAGTACATGGAAAAGTTCTCCAAAAAGGACATGAATTCTCTTTTGATATTTCCGACTGAATATAAAAAATGTATGGTGAGGAAATAGAAGATTGCATAAATAAACCCTCTAATGTCGACCTCCCTGAAAATAAAGGCAATGATTCAAATGCCCTTGATGTTCCGTATTGATTATGTTTGCTCGAGTGTTCATAAACAACCCTAGGGTCTGATTGGTCTCCTTTGAGAAAATCATTAATTTCTTTGTAGTCAAACCATGTACTTTTTTCTTCAAATCCTTCGTAATTCCATTTTATCCAGTGAGGTATAAAACCAACATTTTCCTGTAAAAACCAAGCAATTATAAAGAATATAATTAATGGTAAAATCCACAATAATTTAAATTTTTTATCTATTTTTATTTTTTTAAACTTTATACTAAACAAAGATACGGGAATTATCATTACCAGACATTGAAAGAACGGAGCAAATCTTATATTAACGAGGTGAATTGGTTCTGCTATATAAAATAAAAAGATTGCACAAAGAACCGAAAATCCTAGATACAAAATCTTTTCTTCTTTTTTTATTAAACCTGTAACAACAGTTAGTATGGTCAACCCAAGAAATATGTTTAGTGGTAATGGGAATATTTCGTTAAAACTTACCTTCCAAAAATCAGCATATGTTGTTGTATATTTCATATTCATTATAAAAGGCAGTGACCAAAAAGAAAGCAATAAAAAGGCAATTAAATAAGTTTTAAACACATAAATGAAATTCTTAATAAAATTTTCTTTATTCAGTAATTCTTTTACCAGAAAAAATCCAGTACATAAAACAGCAAATATTCCTGGTATTATATGTGTTAAAACTATCAATGTAAATATAACAGAATTCAAAATCCAATGTTTATTTTCTTTTATTCCTTTGTAAAAAGTTCCAAGATAAAGAATAACTAACGAGAAACTAAAACTATATGAAAATTCACCTGCTAAGGTACTAGGTATATTTCCTCCCCACATGGAATTTGCTTCCATGAAGAGGAATGGTAAGATCAAAATAGCAGCTATTATTGGAAGAGGAAATTTAAATTTCATGAATTTAAAACAAAAATAGGTCATTAATGGCAAAAGAAAAGTCCCCATAAGTGTTACTATTTTAAAAGCAATTTCTAGTGGAATGATATAACTCATTATAACCATCAAAAAAAAACATGGAAAGAAATAAAATTGAAACATTGGCATTCCACCATACCACCCAGGAGCCCACCCAACAAACTTAAATTTTGGCATTAAATAATCTTTCATATATTTTGCTGGATAATAATCTGAAGCCATATCTCCTCCGGAAGTTATAGTTTTCATAAGAATGTACTTTATATCAATAAAACTGAGAATTAGAAAAAAAACTAGAGTTAGGATTATAATATCAACAAAGATTTTTTTATTCTTTAAAATTTTCATTCTTTTCACGTATAAATTTAAAATTTATCTTGTTTTTCAATAAATAAAAAACTAGAATAATTATAGATAAAGTTAATCCAACAATTGGTAACCATTTAGGTAAACTAAGTACATTACTTCCTTCAACAATCCTAACCATACCGCTAGCTAAACTAGAGTAATGATAATCATCCTCATATTCAATTGAAGCTAGAATAACATAACTACTTCCTTCCAAACCAGCAAAGTTAGAAATTTTGAATATAATTTCTTCTTCTTTTTTTGAGCCCACATTAATATTTTTTTCAGTTATATCTGATGAAAGTTCATTTGGCAAGATTAGTTTGACATCTACATTATGGTCAACTTGATCCATATTCTTAAGTTTCAAAACAAGATTTTTACTTCTTTTTTCACTAAGTTCAATATTCTCAAAAATTCCATTAATTCTTGAAGAATAAGGATTTTTGTAAGTCAGGGTAACAGGAGAAATTGAAGAGAAAGGATAACCATTTGCATCTGTGTATTCAGTCAATAAGACAACAGGATAGTTACCTTCTTTGAGATTATTTGTAGCAACAACAGACATTTCAGTTTCATATGGTTTATTGACATCTAGGGTACCAACATGAACAGGCTGAGAAGAAAAATTATCAGTGATCAATGAGACTTGAACATTATATGCTGACTCATCACCAGAATTGCTCAGAGAAACTTGGATCTGGCCTTGATTTTTAGAAAGAACATCAGTAGTAACAGATGTAGTCAA
>PFTQ01000042.1 GCA_002789635.1 Candidatus Aenigmarchaeota archaeon CG_4_9_14_3_um_filter_37_18
ATATATAATACGCCAACTTGCGTAAAATATAGAAGATATGATCTTGAAGGCAGCGTTGTTTGCAGAGTCTGCTATAAATCAAACATTCTTTCATGCGAAAATGAAGGGAAGAACAAAACAAAAGGAACGGTTGCAACCTTAAGAGACCTTTTCTACGACCCAATAAACCCAGAGGATTTATACTACAGAACAAATGAGGAGGATGAAATTAAAAGATCTAATCTAACAATACATCAAGCCCAAAGGTATGAGTTCAGGTTCGGCGCTGCAAATTCAACAAAAGGGACAAATATTGTTTCTGCGATGACTAATGGCTCATCTTCTTGGAATGCAACTGCGTTGTGGCATATGGTATACAGCCCATCAAATAAAGAAGACAATTATGGAGCCCTCCCAGGTTTTTCTCAACTAGACTTTAAAACAATTTGGTTTGCAATCACAAATGAAACACTTGAAAAAGCATATGAAAGAGCAGCCAACTGGAGCATAGCAATAGACCACCCGCTTGAAAATTATGTAAATATAAAAGAGAGAGAAGAGCTGGAAATAGAAATGCAATTTCCTTCACATGTTTTTATAAATGAAGCAAATAAAATCAGCGCAGTAGTTTATTACAACAAGATTGCAATCAACAATCTGACGCAAAACAACTTTGAACTTTATCTGGATGGCACCAATATACAGCAAAAAGAATTCTATAATCTCAATAACGGCTCTTACGCTTTTGACGTGAAATTATCCTCTCAGAATATAGGCTCGCACAAATTAAAAATCAAAGTGAATTACAATAATAAACCATCTGAAAGCGAAAAAGAAATAATACTTCTAATTCATCCAAAAAACAAGCCGTTAATAATAACGGATGGGAACTGGAAAAACTACATTTCTGCAGCAAGCACAGGATACCCTGTTCTAGTCTACAAATCATCCAGAAAATTAATCGACCAGTTTATAGATGAGTACAACCCAGACCAGATATTTCAGCTTGGAACAACTCTCACCTTTTTGAAGGAGAATTATTTTGCGGATTCCAGCGAGACGTTAGTTAAGATCTTTTTCACGCAGTCTGACCTTATCATTCCTTCCAACAAAGAGATAGCATTAAAATCTTCTTTCATGGATTTGCCTATGCTTTTTGGGCCTTCGCAAAAAACAATTGAATACCTTAAGCCTAATGTGATCCATAATTTTACAAGCCTGCAGCAAGCGGATGATCTATTCAAAGAGAAAAATCCAAACCCGGATTATTTCGTGCTGACAAATCCAGAAGAAGAGAATTCAATATTTTCATTCTCAGCTGCTAAAAACAAGAACGCATTCGTGGCAATTTCTTCAGGGGATGAACATCAATCTAAAAACGAACTCATAAAAAAAATAACCCGATTCAATCTGCCGCAATCCTATTATTTTGATGGAAGAATCTATCTTTTATTGATAGATGCTCCATACTTCTCTATTGCTGACCCGACTGCACCTAAAACAATAATAAGCGACACTCCCTACTGCGATGTAAACGGGGACGGCTATCAGGATTTATCTTGCGGCAGGCTCCTAGGGAATCAAGAATCATTATCATACCAGATAGAATACTCTAAATTATTCAAGCCTGACAAAACAGCATTGATTCTGGCATCTTATAATACTCCAGGTAGGTATTGGGATGTTTTAATTGCAGGTGGAACTATGCCTACTGTGTTAGACATAGAGCTTGAGTTGTTGGAGAAGAATTTTAATGTAAAAAGACTGGTTGAAAAGAGATCAGAGTTCGATGAGCTGAACTTTACAGTTGTAAAAAAATTAAATGAAATAATTGAAAAAATAGGCTCATTGGAAGAAACTAGTTATGTTTCTTTGTTTTCCAGCCTGCTTGGGGACATTACTAAAATAGTTTTAATTGCTAAAGCCGGGGATACAGCGCTTTATTCGTTCTATGAATTTGACTGGGGGGATTCATGGAAGAGCCTGCTCGACTTAAAGCCAAAATACCCAAAACACCTGCCAATATTTAATGAGGCCAATCTTAGAGATGAGGCAAAAAAGAATCAAGCAGTGATATACCTTTCAAAGGGGAATGAGACGCACTGGCTTATTCCAATAAATTCAAGCTGGCATTCAACCCTATACGATGAATTTGACCCTTCTAACCTCGGGAATAAACCTTTATTCTACTATCTAAAATATTCCAACAGCTTCGGCATCAGGGATAAAATTCTTGGTTTAGGAGCATTGTCAATAGTTTCATCAACAAGCGACTCTTATAATATTTACTCTGATCGGACTGCGCACTATTTTTTCAAATATTTCGACCAGCCAGTTGGAAAAGCCTTAATAGAGGCAAGGAACAGAAATTATGAACTCTCGCAAATAATGAAAAACAAAAATATTTATGAAAAGGAGTATTATGACACTATTCTCTTGGGAGACCCGTCCATATCATTTGACCCCAATCTACATCTTGAACAATCCGTTAATATAAAAGAAGAAAACGGAAATTTTGCTGCTGAATATTCATTTGACCCCAGTTATAAAATAATTGATTATGACAGCAATTCTTACATCATCTTCGAGGATGCGGATGACTATTTTGTGGACGAAAACAAGCCGATAATACCCATCTACAAAAAAGAATTTATGCTCCCTGCAGACTCTGAACTGCTTGGATTTTCAATAAAGCTCTCAAATAAAACTTATGATAATATTGAACTGCCAATCATTCCTTCTGACCCAGATCACTTTACCAATGAAACTTTTAACGGCATGTTTCCGGAAGAAAATTATTGGAATCTAGAAGCAAGGCTGCTGGACAACAGGACAATTTTCACCGGCTTGTTCTCTCCGATAGTCTATTATTCGAATAATACAGCCAAGATTTTTGAAAGAATCAACATATCATTAAAATACAAATCCCCTCTTGAGATATTGGAAATTAGTGCTAAGGATATCAAACAAGGCGAAAGCGAAAAAATAGATTTAAACTTATTCAGCAACTTGAATCAGAATAAAGAGGCAGAAATTATCCTAAAAATCCAGACAGATGGATTTGAAAATATATCCGCAAGAAAAGCAGAAATAAAGCCAGGCGGCAACAGGATTCAATTAATTTTCGAAAACACTACATCTACGGGAAATTATTCTGTTTCCATTCTAGCAGTCTCAGATGGAGCTGTTATCGGGCCTAAATACACATACTTCAAGGTTGTTAAGAGATCCTTTTTTAAGGAAATTTTATATCCAATATACAAGCTTTTCAAAATTAACCCGGCAGGCTTTCTTAACCAGGAAAAAAGCTTTAAAGAAAAATATACAGCCAAGAAGATCGGAGATAAGACCATTCTCGATTATGTTTCCTTGAATATAACTATTCACATCGAGCAGACGCCTGAGAAAACAACCTCGCAAATAAAAACAAAAGAAGGGGATTTGGCAATAGAGCAGAGCAGCCTTTCTACAAAATATACTTTAAATACATCTGAAGGGTCTCTGTTAATAATCAAAGAAAAAGGCCAGATAAAGAAGGATGTTTTTGGGAATGAAGCGCATCTAAGAAAAGTTTTAGATGATATAATGGAGGCATACAAAAATAAATTAGAAGAGTTGAATCTAACATCTTAGCCCTTAAACCTATTAAACCAATCACCAATATTATTAAATATCTTCTTTTCCCTTAAAAATATAAGGAGGTGTAATTTAATGGCAAAAGCAAAGAAAGAACTGCCTTTAGCCCCGCTAGAAAGAATTTTAAGGGTAGCAGGTGCAAAAAGAGTCTCTAAAAGCGCTGTAAAAGAGTTTGCTGCTGTTATCGGGGATTATGCTTTTGATCTGTCTTCAGAAGCATCCACACTAGCCAAGCATGCAGGCAGAAAAACAATAATAGAATCAGACGTCAGAATGGCAAGAAGAAAAATGGCGTAGTTTTTTTCTTTTCTATTAAATATAAGCCTAACCTATTTTACTTTTACTGACCATAAATGTCAAGGGGGTATACTATGGAAACAATAGTTGATTTTATAGGGAAAATGTCGGAAATGATAAAGAAGTCGATGGACGAGACTAGCAAATGCATAGGCAAGGATATTGTCGATATCAGCGCTGGGAAGAAAGGGATATGCATAGACAGGATAACAAATTTTCTGGACGCAAAAATATCATTCTTAGGCGTCAAGTACAGCAAGGAAGAGCAGGAAAAAATTAAATCATTCAGCACAGATGTCCTCGTTTGCCAAGCGGCTACAGACAGGGTTTTCATTCCTATAAACGAGATTAATGCTGTTGGGGAATCAATCATCCTGCTGAAAAGCGAGCTGAAAGTGCCTGAAATTACTGTAGAATCCACAAAAAAGAATGATGTTTTCAAAAGATATCATCTTACAAATGAAGCAATCAAAGACGTCCTTCCATCTGTAGTCCCGAAAGATACCGAAAAAGAAAATAAAGGCTGGTTAAAAAAATTAGTTGGAGAATAGAATGCTTAGCCTCGAAGAAATATTAAAAGAATTGGAAGATAAAACAAAACTCTCACGCCAGGAACTTCAGGAAAAAATAAACCAAAAACAAACAGAGCTTTCAGGATTGGTTTCTTTAGAGGGTGCAGGTCATCTAGTTGCAAGGGACATGGGGGTTAATTTGCTTACTGTTGAGAGGAAGCCAGTAAAAATAGAAAACCTCTCCGACGGCTTAAAAAACGTTAGAGTGAAAGGAAGGATAAGCGACATAACGCCAATAAGGGCTTTCAAAAGGAAAGACGGGACAGACGGCAAAGTCTCCAATATAATTATTTCTGATGGGTCAGGCCAAATTAGAATTCCTTTATGGGATAAGCAAGTAGATATGATAGAGAATAATACAATTTCAACCGGAGATATAGTTGAAGTATCGGATGGGGTTGTTAAGAAGAATATGTATGGTGGCCTGGAAGTTAGGATGCCTAAATATTCCCAAATGAAAAAACTAGAAGATGATTCTTCCATCCCTGAGACCGCAACAACTAAGACCCCCCTGAAAAAATCTGATATAAAAGATATAGAAGAAGGCTTTTATGAAATACAAGGCAACTTTGTCCAGCTTTTTAACACTAATACTGTTATCCAGTTATGCCCGAACTGCAGGTCTGGCCTGGAAAAGAATGATGAAGGCTACTCATGCAAAGAGCATGGGAAAGTCAAGCCGGAGAATGTTATGATAATTTCAGGGATAGTTGATGACGGAACTTCCAGCATAAGGGCGGTTTTTTTCAGGGAGCAGGCACAAAATTTTTCTGGGCTAGAGCCTACGGTTTTAATGAATTTATCCCAAGATGAGGCGTTCAATCTGATAAAAGAAAATGTCCTAGGAAAGGATGTTGCCTTGTCTGGAAAAGTCAGGAAAAATACCATGTTTGATAATCTTGAAATGGTTGTTAATGATGTCAAAGAGCTGAATGTTGAGCAGGAGAGCAAAAGGCTTATAATTGAAATGGAAAATTACGGTGGTTGATATGGTGAAAAAGGAAGTTGTGAAAGGCTTGGAAGAAGAGAATTTTGATGATGAAATCAAAGAAAGCAAAACCAAGGTGATACCAAGAGATAAGATCAGCCTTGAAGACATACCTGGTGTTGGCCCTAAACTTGCTGAAAAACTGGCGGAGTTAGGATTTACAGATCCTATGACTATCGCTGTTTCTTCACCTGGAGAGCTTGCGTCTATTCTAGAAATAGGCCAAGCCACAGCAGGAAAAATAATCAACGGGGCGAGACAAGCGCTTAGGATGGGATTTACATCTGCAGACCAGGTCTGGAAGCAAAGGCAAGCAATGACAAAGATCACAACTGGAAGCCAGAACCTAGATGAATTACTTGGTGGAGGTTTAGAGACACAAGCCATTACAGAATTTTACGGTCAGTTTGGAACAGGGAAATGCGTAGAAAAAAATACACCAATATATTTTTTCAATGATGAGAATTTACATTTTGATAAAATAGAAAACATCTACAACACTTATAAAGAAAAAACAGGAGAAATACCTAGAAAAGGAGGTTTTATTGTTCCTGTAGATAAAATACAAGTTTTTGGAATTACTGAAAAAGGAATTGAAAAAGTTAAAGTTAGCATGTTATGGAAGCAGTTTGCAAATAAAATCAGTAAAGTTCAAACTATAAGAGGAAGAGAGCTCCAATTAACTAAACAGCATAAGCTTTTGACAGTAGATGAGGAAGGGATGAAGTGGAAACCCGTAGGAATGTTAAGGAAAAATGATATAATAGCGGTTCCTAAAAATTTAGATTTTGATGAAAAAAATACCTTCGACGAAGAAGACGCTTATTTTTTAGGCTTGTTTGTTGCAGAAGGAACTCCCAATCCATTATCGATAACTACGACAGATACTGATACAAAGGTTTTCATTGTTGATTATGTTAAAAAGAAATTTAAGTACGAACCCCATGTAAGGTTGAGAACAGCTCCTAAAAGAAAAGACAGTTTTTTAATATTATTTAGAAACCCAACAAAAGATTTTTTAAAGGATTTGGCAGAATCAAAAGCAGGTCAAAAATACATTCCAGAGCTTATAATTCAATCAAACAAAAAAATACTATCCGCCTTCTTGAGGGGTTATATAAAAGGAGATGGGCATATATCCGAAGGTTTAATCGAAATGACAACCAAGAGCGAAAAGCTCGCCACACAGTTATCGTATATGCTTAAAAAATTTGGCATTTCATGCACTTTTGCGAAGAAAATAATCAAGAAGGAAACTTATTACAGATTATATATAGTAGGCTTTGACAGGGATAAAATGAATCAGATCCTCGGTTCCAATTTTGATACAAAAAATTCAAAACACGGCTATCCACCAAAAATACAGGAGTTTCTTCGAAAAATCTACAAGGAAACATTAAGCGGCAATAGAGGGAATTTTAGAAAAAAAATAGGCAAAAGATCCCTGAAAAATAATCAAGCTTACATAACTCTCACTAATAAACGTCTTCAAACAAACATAAGTGAGAAGACTTTTGTTGGAATCTTAGAGATATTTTTGGAGGGAAAAAAGGATTTAGAAGAAGCATTAAAAATTTCTAGAAATTTGGAAAAAGTTGGGAAAAAAGAGTTTAAAAGATTCTTGGATTTGTTGCCTTTCCCTTATAGAAAAATGATTGAATCTAAGCTGAAGATCAAGGGCTCAACCTTATACAACTATGTAATTAGGGGCTTGCCTGTAAAAAAAAGGCCAGACATTGTATTAGGGATTAGAAACGTTTTAGTCGCAGAAATAGAAAATAGGTTGAATAAACTTAATTTTGGATTGTCTATTTGCAAAAATATCCATAATCTTGATTGGGATGAAATCTCAGATATACAAGAACAAGTCTATAAAGATTTTGTTTATGATTTCGTAATCCCAGAGAACCATTGTTTTATTGGAGGCATCATGCCAACTCTTATGCACAATAGCCAAATAGGTTTTCAATTATCAGTTAATGTCCAGTTGTCAAAAGAGAAAGGTGGATTGAATGGTAATTGTTTGTTTGTTGATACAGAAAATACTTTTAGAGCTAACAGAATAATTCAGATTGCAGAAGGATTGGAATTAGATACTGATAAAGTTTTGAAGAATATATTCGTGGCTAGAGCTTTTAATTCAGATCATCAGATGTTTTTAATTGATAAAGCAACTGATATGATAGAAGAAAAAAATATAAAGTTGATTATTATTGATAGTCTTATGTCCCATTTTCGTGCTGATTATATGGGTCGTGGAGAATTAGCTTCAAGGCAGCAGAAATTAAATAAACATCTTCATGCGTTGCAAAGATTGGCTGATGCTCATAATCTTGCAATTTATATTACTAATCAAGTCCAAGCAAATCCTGCTATTCTTTTTGGAGATCCTACTAGACCGGTTGGTGGACACATTTTGGCCCATCAATGCCTACCCCCTGATACATTAATTCAGCTAAAGGATGGAAATATTATTAAAATTGAAGACATGCATAATCCTCTTGAGGTCAAATCTATGGATTTTAATGACAGTTTAAAATTATCTGACGGAAGATGCAATGGTGTCTTTGTCAATCCAAATATATCTCATATCTATGAAATTAAATCTAACTTTAATCTAAAATTATCTGGAGATCATACTGTTTTTAAAATTGATGGTCTAGACATTTTGGAAGTTCCTGCAAGAACCTTGAAAGAAGGGGATTATATATCATACGCTAGAAAAATAGATATAGAGGGTCAAGTACAAAAAACCCCTGAAATAAAGATAGCAACTCTTGTGAAAGTTCCCGAAAAAACCGCGGAGAAAATTAAAAAAGAATTGTCATCCAGGGGAATAAAAAGAGAAACAGCCGCAGAAAAAATTAATATTAAACCAAGACAACTAAGGAGAGTATTGAATCAATGCTATCCAACTCATATCGAAAAAATACAAAAACTCGTTAACACTTTTGGATTAGACAAAAAGATTTTGGATGAAATAGAAACTACCGAAACAGGAAAATACAAGTTAATAAAAATACCAAGAACTTTAACTCCAGAATTATCACAGTTATTTGGATATATACTGGGAGATGGAAATTTTTACAGGTATTCTATTAGAATGAGAGATCAGAGGAAAGAAATTCTTCAACACTGTAAAGCTCTTTTCAAGGAGTTATTCAATATAGATGTCAGGATAACCAAAATTAAAGACAAAAACTGCTATAATCTTTCTATTAATAATAAATTTGTTTCAGAATTTTTCAAGAAACTAAAAGAACAGACGTTTAAGTTCATATCAAAATCAAGAAAAGATTGTGTAGCTGCTTTTATCAAAGGATTTGCAGACGCAGAAGGGTATGTTACAAAGAATGGAAGGATTACAATAAGTCAGAAAGACGAAAAAATACTTAAATTCATACAATTACTCTTGTTGAGATTCGAAATAGTTTCAGTTATATCAGAAATTAATGACTGTCATAAGTTGCAGATCCACGGCACCAATATTTCTATTTTTCAGAAACATATAGGGTTAACTGCGACAGATAAGGCTGAAAAACTTAGAAAATGGGCGAGTTATTACAAATATAGAAAAGAAATAATACCAATCGATCGAAAGATGTTATGGAAATTGTTGAAAAAAATTGGAGTTTACCCTTCACATATGATGCAATCAAGGCCAGATAGTTCCAAATATGCGACTAGAAGAGAATTGAAAAGAGTAATAGGGAAATTGAAAGAAAAGGAGTTGAATATAGAAAGAAAAGAATATGAAGAAGCTTTGAAAAATTTGGAAAAACTCGCAAATTCTGATATTGGTTGGCAGAAAATAAAAAAAATAAATGTATTAAAAAATAATTACCCACTATACGACATTTCTGTACCAGAATTCAAGAATTTTATTGCAAATGGTTGTTTAGTTCATAATAGTACCTATCGTGTTTATCTGAGAAAATCTTCTGGCGAGAAAAGAATCGCAAAGATAATGGATTCTCCTGATCTTCCTCCTGGTGAGTGTGTTTTTAGGGTTTTGACTGAAGGGATTAGGGATTAGATTTATTCCTGAATGTTTAATTATTTTCATGAAGCCAAAAGTAATAGTCTTCGATTTCTGGAACACGCTAGTCTATGACCCGTCTGTTGAAAAGAACACACAAATTGCGAGACTCCTCGGCTTCAATGACAAGCTTGAATTTTGGAAGCATTTGGATAAGCACTACATGCACACAAGCCTCACTTTTTATGATATTGTCAAGGAGATAATGGAAAAAAGAAATCTCCCAGAAGGAATATTAGATGAAGTAAAAAACCTGTGGGAAGAATGCAAAGAGCATGTTGGCATCTTTCCTGATGCAGTAAAAACCCTTGAAAGGCTTAAAGAAAAATACAAGCTGGCTTTGCTGTCGAATACAACTAAGGATGAAAGCGAAGAAACATTGAATAGATTTGGCCTCAAGAAATATTTTGATTATATAATCTATTCTTCTGATGTTGGCTTGTCTAAACCAGATCCGGAAATATTCAAGCTAGTTCTGAAGCGCTTTAAAATGAAGCCAGAAGAATTTGTAATGATAGGAGACACCCTTAAGCTGGATATTGTTCCTGCGAGGATGTTGGGGATGAAGGCAATACTGATCGACAGCAGGGGAAGATATCCTGAATACAAAGGTGAAGATTGGTATATTGCTTCTTTAAAGGAACTTAAGCTATAACATCAAAATAATTGTTTATGAAGGTTTTTGCAGATTTTCATCTACACAGTAAATTCGCAAGAGCGACTAGTCAGGACATGGATCTAGAGAATATTGCAAAATGGGGCAAAATCAAGGGTCTTGACATCATTGGAACTGGGGATTTTTCGCATCCTAAATGGTTTAGTGAAATCAAAAGCAAATTGCAACCTCTTTCCGGCCATGGCATCTATGAGTATGCCGGTATGAAATTCATGCTAACAACTGAAATTAGCACAATATACCAACAAGACAAACAGACAAGGAAAGTCCATCACCTTATTCACGCTCCTTCATTTGAAATAGTTGAGCAAATCAATGAGGAATTAAAAAAAATGGGCGGAAATTTAGATCAAGACGGAAGATTGCTTCTCTTCAAGTCAAGCCCGGAAGTTGTTGAAAGGCTCATGAAAATCTCTCCTGAAATAATGATTATACCTGCGCATGCATGGACTCCATGGTTTTCGGTATTCGGGAGCAAGTCTGGCTTTGATTCCGTGGAAGAATGCTACCAGGACCAGACTAAACACATTCACGCCTTGGAGACGGGTTTAAGCTCGGACCCTACAATGAACTGGAGATTGTCGAGTTTGGATAAATTCTGTTTGGTTAGCAACTCTGACTCCCACTCTGCTTGGCCTTGGAGATTAGGGAGGGAATTCAATGCCTTTGAACTGGATGAGATTACTTACTCGGAGATTGTAGATGCAATCAAGAAGAAAGACAAGAAAAGATTTCTTTTCACAGGAGAAGTCAATCCTGCTTACGGAAAATACCATTGGACTGGGCATAGGAATTGCATGGTTCAGATGTCACCCAAACAAGCATTAGACGTGAATAATATCTGCCCAAAATGCGGAAAAAAACTCACTGTAGGCGTTGAACAGAGGGTAGAGGAGTTAGCTGATAGGCCTGAGGGGTTTGTCCCTAAAGATGCGATACCGTTCAAGACTTTGATCCCATTATCAGAGCTGATAAAAGCTTACCTAGGCATAAAAACGCTTTACTCCCAAACAATCTGGAAGGAATACAACAGATTGATAGAAAGCTTTGGAAACGAGTTCAATATACTCCTAGATGTCTCACGAGAAGAATTAGAAAAGGTTGCTGATCGGAATTTAGCGGAATTGATTATGCTGAACAGGGAAGGAAAAATTAAAATAAACCCTGGTTATGATGGGGTATACGGAGAGCCTATTCTTGATGAGAAATCTCAAGAAGTTAAAAGAATAAAAAATTCAGAACAGAAACAATTGCTAGAATTTTCGGGTTTGTAGTCTAACGGCTTAGGACATCGCCCTCACACGGCGAAAACAGGAGTTCGACTCTCCTCAAACCCATCTAAACAACAGGAGTCCTCTCAACTTTAATTACCAACGGGCTTTTTACAATATAATTATACCCCATGGTCACATCTATCCTGATGTTTTTCCACTGCTCTTTTTGTGTAGGCTCGCCTAAAGGATCACACCTCAATTGCTTGCTCTTTCCCCTTATCAGGGTTACTTCGCCAGTCAAGCCGCTACATGTCATTCCTTCGACAGAAATTATAATTTTATCGTTTTCTGCGACCCCGCCTCCAGTGTTTTGAATATCTAGAATTAATCTTGAGCCGCTTGCTGCAGCCTTTATTGTAGCAGATATCGGGCCAGTCTGTGAGCTTGAACTAACCTGGCCTTGCTTTTTAGTTTCCTGATCCCTTTGATCTGTTGGCAGAGACCTTAACCAATCCCTATTTCCTAATCTAACCAAAGTTTCTGTTTTTTGATTGTCATATCTGTATTTTACTGCCCCTTCCAGAGGATAATCTATATCTGTTTGCGATTCCGGCGACTTTAATGTCCATTCTACTGTTGTTGATTCGCCTTCCATACCCTTTTCCGGCGGCAATAATTCTGCGGGCGGAGGAGAAGTCTGCTGAACAATCCAGCCTGTACTCCCTCCGGTTGGCAGGCCTATAATATTAGCTTCGATACTGTTCGCTTTAGTCCCACCTTTATTTTGAATATCCATTAGCAAATAAACTTCTTCACCACCTTGGATTACAGTTGGGTCTGCTACGAAGCTAGTGATAACAACCCCAGCACTTCCACCGGTTGAAGCAGTGGACTTGGTGCAGCCTGAAAGAACAACAACACCTAAAATCAAAAGAGCAATCAATATTTTTTTCATTTGATATCCCTCATTTTTTAATATTTAATAATACTTAACAATTCAACTTTTTAATATTTACATTTTATCCTTTTAATCCTTTTTTTAAGAAAGAGGCTTGCTAAATATAATACCAAAGACTCAATTAAAGTTATGGCTATCAAATAAGACCCGCTGTCAACCCAAAACTTCCTAGGATATAGCTGTATTAATGAGCTATCTTCACTAAAAACCCACGTTCCTTTTTGAAATAATAGCGTATGCAGGCTTTCGAACAGCAAGTCAAATTTAAGGAATATGAATAGAAGCAGAAACAGAACTATTAAGATCGTGATCAAAGAGCCGATGTTTATGTAATTAACTATACACCACCTATTCTTATCCACAAGGACTACAAAAAGCAGAAGATAAACAACAGCCAGCAAAGAGAACTTTTGGACAAAATTAAGCCTTTCATTCATTTCTTTTACATCTTTTAGATGGTCGATCTCTTTTCCTGTGAATATCTCCATATTTTCTAGGGTGGATATATCGGTTCTGTTGCTTACATAATCCAACACTTTTTCACTGTATACCATTTTTTCTTCGCTTGTAAATAGGCTTGACCCCGAGAAAACATCCTTTGAGTTTTCCCATCTGAGATAATAAGGATTTGCCAACAGCTGGATGTTATTAGAAAATAAGGCGAAAGGCATTGCCAAAACAATCAGTATTTTCGACACTGATATAGCAGCTTTCTTTGGATCCATGGATAGTTTATATATTTTCCAGATAATATTCTTTTCATGCCTTTGGATTTCTTTTACAGGTATTTTGTAGAGCCGATTGAGCTAGGGTACGGCTACAATCCTGTCAACACCCTGGCTTATGCTTTGCTGTTCGTTTCTTTAACATACCTGCTCTTTGTTTTTTTGAAGAAATCCGGAATAAAGACTGATAAAAGGTTTGTACTTGCGGTTGCGCCTTGGATTATTTTTGGCATTCTGTTGAGGATCTTGGAGGATATGGGTATAATCAGCGGCTATCTTTTTGTCACGCCGAACATCTGGTTATTGTTCGTTTTTCTGATAAACTCACTTTTAGTGGCTTCGAAGCTAATTGAAAAAAAATATAAAATCCCATACTATAAGATAATGTTTATTTCTGGAGTAATGTTCTCTGGCCCTCTTCTAGGATTTTTTAATATTCAAAATGCTTTAGGCTTATGGTATGTTCTACTTTGGCTTGTTCCCTGGCTGATAGTTTTAAAGATGGTAAAATGGCCTGTTGAAAATAAAATTGTTACCGCGCTCCACCTCTTTGATGCGACTACAACTTTTGTTTCCCTTCAGTATTTCAATTATTTCGAGCAGCATGTTCTGCCTAGGACTATTATTGAGTTGACGGGAACGCCTTTTTCATTTGTTGTTGTCAAGCTGATAGTAGTTGTTGCTGTTCTGAATATTTTGGACAGGTATTCTGATGATAAGGAATTCACAAATTATTTGAAGATTATGATAGGTGTTCTCGGGTTTGTTACAGGATTAAGGGATTTGCTGAGGCTGGTGTTGCTGGTTTAAAAAGAAAAAGGATTTCTTTCTTTAATTGTTATTCCATATCTACTCATTAAATCAGTTGAAAATCTTCTATAAGCTTCCCTTCCATATAAATCATTTGCAAGAAGTAAAATTTTGGAAATAGCATCCAGATTAAATGAATCCCAATTTTCATAAACAAATCTATATAAACTTTCAGGACTTTTTGGGTCAATTCCGCATCTTATGAGATTTTCTGTTTCAAATTTATCTTTTGCAGTGGTTAACATTAGTTCAAATTCGCCATATCCTAAATTTGTACGAGCAACTGCTGTCATATCAGGTGTATCATATTTAGCTCTGGCAGTTCCTATTACCTTTAATTCTACGCCACTATGTAAGTTATCATCATACAATTCAAGTCCTAGTTCATCCAAGGATTGTCTTCCGAATGCATCAGATATTTCTTCACCTAATCTAACATATCCAACAGGAAATACGGCTAATTTTCCTTGATCCGTCCCTGTTTCACGACCTCTTCTATGAAGAAGTAGAAAATCCCCATATTCATCTTTACCTAATACTAGTATTCCAACATTCAGTGGTGCTATTAAATCATTAAATCCTTCTAGATCAACTCTAATTTCTTCAACATCATGATCCAAATATGGTCTATCGGCTCCCCGTTTCATTAATAGAGAACTTCTATAATCCGTTCTATTAACTCTTACCACCCTTCCATCTTCTGATAAACCTGTTAGGTTGGGTGAGATTCCATTTCTATATCTTGGACTCCACAATTCAGACACTATATCGTCAAAATAATCTGGAAAATTTAAAGGTTTTTGTACATCAGTATGATCACCAGCTGTATCAGAATGTAAAATATTTGCTGTGTTAGTCGATTCAGTCCTTATTTCTTTTGGATCCAAACCTTCATATAAACCTAAGATAGTAATATCTGGGATCATAACCTCTATAATCGTGATGTAGAATAGCTCGGTGGATAATAATAAATAGAACCCAAGAATTTTCAGGTTAGATATAGGTAAAATCCAAGAAAACTCAACTTTGCGACTTCTAAACTCTTATTGTATTAAAATACCAAAAAACTCAAAGTCCCCCGTATGTTTCTACACCACGCTCTATAATCATAGTAAACTACTTAAACATCACTTCCCCTTAATCTCAACATTGCTCAGAACAAAATTACCAGCAGTAGCCTCAAAGGTAACAGTATTATTTCCCCTGTCAACATAGTCCTTGTTGATGTCGATTTTCTTGGTCTGTCCGATTGAATAGGACTGGAATACTTCGGCTGGGTGCTTATTTCCTGCAGTGTCTGTTATCGTAACCATCAGGTTGCCCTTGTAGTCAGTGTCGCTGATATAGAAGCTTATTGTTCCATCGAGGTTGTCATTCCAGGAATTGCCAACAGTAAAGCCAAAAGACTTGGATTTTGTCGCAGACTCTTCCCTTATTATGCTTACAACAGCATCCCCGATGTCATAACTCGCTCCGCTTTCTGCACTGAAAGAAATTGAGTTAAGGCCTCTTGTCAGTCCGACATCATACTGGCTAAAAGATTGGTGAAAGTCTAAATTCGGTTGACCGCTAAAAATCCTGCGGCTGTTTATGGATATGATCATGTCACCGTCGCCTGAATAATCTTTAAGCTTGAAGGATACTTCCGCAGACCTAAAATTATTCAATTCATCAGGATAAACCTGGAATTCTTCTGTTTTTGCAAGGTTTCCATAAAAACTCGCGCCGAACTCAACCCTATCAATCTTGTAATATGGCGTCACCCAGAATTTCCATCCAGCCCCAGAAGCACTCACTTCTATAATATTGTAGTCAGTCAAATCCTCTTTTTGCAATGGTATTTCTATCTTCCCAGCAGTAACCCTTTGGTTGAAGACTTCTTTCCCATTAACTTTTACTATAAGATTTCCCTGCTGGTTTGTTTCTCTGACATAAACATTCAAGAAGCCTCCAGTAACCACAGACATATCCTGGTCTATTGCTCCGGACATTGAAAATTTCTCCTTGCTGCTAACACTCACATCTCTTTTTGCCTCAAGAACACCAGAGCCGACAGCATAGCTAACCTTAAAGTCGCCTATTGATACCTGCCTAGCCACATCCTTCGGGAACATCCCTATTGAAAACGGCTCGCTGATTATTGTTTGGTTCCCGTTTACACCTTCTTCTCCGGGAACACCCCAGACTACTATCAAAACCCCGATAAATATTAATCCAGCCAATAATACGAATATGAACTCATCCATAATCACACCTTTTGAAAAGACTTTTGTTTTTGAACTAATTATATTTTATTATTTAGGGATTATTAATGAAAATAATTAAGTCTGACTTAAAGCAAGGCTTGCTTACTGTAAAGGTTGAAGTGGAAGAGGATTTATGGCATCTGAAGAATATTGTCGAGATCGGGGATAAAATAAAATCCAGAACCATGAGGAGCCTGTTCATCGAAAGGAACGGCCAGAAAATAAAGACTGGTAAAAAACCTATGATATTAAAACTAGAGCTCGAAAAAATTGAATTCAATGAATCCCTGTTCAGATTAAGGCTCATGGGAAAGATATTGGAAGGCCCTGATGATGTTCAGCTAGGCTCATACCACACAATAGAAATTGGAGTAAACGACATACTCTCAATAATCAAGAAAACCTGGAAAAAATACCAGCTTCAGAAAATCCAGAAATCCCAGAAAAAAACCCCGAAGGTGCTGCTGGCTGTTGTAGACAATAATGAAGCAACTTTTGCTATGATGGGAAGCTCTGGCTTGAAGATAGTCTCCGACCTAAGGAATCAGTATTCCATCCAATATGAAGAAGAGAAAACCCAGGAATTCTACAAGGCTGTTGCCACGGAGATAGAAAGGCTATCATCCCAATCCAAAAAAATAATCCTTGCAGGGCCTGGCTTTGCAAAAGAGCACGTCAAAAAAATAATCCAAAAAAACAACCCTGAAGTCGACGAATTCATTATTCTTGATTCAACATCATCAGCAACAAAATCGGGCATAAGCGAACTCTTGAAAAGAGGAAATCTAGATAAGGTAATCCAGGAAAACGAGATAGCAATTGAAACCAAGCTAGTTGAGGAGTTCTTCTCTCACTTGAAAAAAGATGATGGTTTAGTTGCATACGGGTTTGATTCTGTTAAGGGAGCGGATGATATGGGAGCTATAGAAATCATTCTTGTGTCCGACCAGAAAATCAAGGATTCTAGTGTAGAAAAACTGCTGAATTCTGTCGAGAGCAAAGGAGGCAAAGTTGAGGTTATTTCGACAGCGCATGAGTCAGGTGACCAATTCGACAGGATGGGCGGTTTAGGGGCGATATTGAGGTTTAAATTCTCTTATTAAGGCGTTATTCTTTTGATTGAGTAATATGTGGCATCATTCTCAGAGTCGATTACAGCCCAAATCATCTCTGTTCTAATGTTCTGGGCAAGCCTTACTGCACGGGATAATTCAGGAAAAGAGCAGTTAAATTCTTCTGGTATTGCATGAACAACCCATTTCGTGTGCTCATGAGATTCTTTAGGGCCTTTTTTGACTTTAACACCTCTCTCATACACACGGAAGTCACAACCAAACTTAAACCCAGTCTTAACAACAAAACCCCGCTCACGGAGGTCAGAATAGACAATCAATTTGGCATGAAAATTGCGCTCAGTCTCTTCGGAATATTTCATGAGACCTTGTTTGCTCATTTTCTTGTCGTCTTTTTTGACTTCCAGTTTGTCTTTATTTACCAGATACATCGCTTCTACTAGCGCTAACTCTAATTTATCCTCTAGCTCTTTTCCGTATCCGGCTTCTACCAGTTTTTCAACATCTTCTGATTTTTCGAGTATGAATACTCTTTGTTCGACTAATTCTCCCTTAATCATAATTCTCACTTGTTGTAAAAGTATTTAAGATTTGTGTTTTTGGGGTTAAATTTATTGGAGTTTGATTCTTCCTGCTAATAAATATTTCCTTGAAGATGTCTTACTTGATGGCTATATTTTCATGAAAAACATTTCTTGTTAATTTTCTTTTAACTAAAAAAGGGATACTGTACTAGGCACTGGAGCACCTTCATATTGTGGTAACCAAGGAGGTCTATATAAAAAACCCCTATTAGCTTTTAATAAACCCATTAATTCTCGAGCATAATCAGCAGAAATTATCAATCTAGGGTCTCTATTAACTTCTTGAATAGCTCTTATACAAGCCGCTAACATAGCTTCTCTAGTATCTCTTATTTCTTGTATACCAAACACTACTGGAGGACTTTCTGTAGGATAAATTTCTGAATAGGCATACCCTAGTGCCCCTTCGACATATAAAGGCACCGGAAGTCCTCGACTATTTCTTATTTTTGTTAAAAACTCATTTTGTGAAATTTGTACCATTCTATCAAGTAAAATATTGACACTAATTTATTTAAATTCAATTAAAACCCCCAGGAACTCAAATTTCCCTAAAAAATATTCTACTAACCAAACTTTAGAAAAAAATCATGGGACGGATGTGATTTGAACACATGACACCACGGTCTTCAGCCGTGTGCTCTCCCAGGCTGAGCTACCGTCCCACAATTACTAATTATTATCCACTTAACTTCTTAAATTATCCCTCTTTTGAAAAAACCAGCCTCGTCTTTACCAATCTTCCGTATATTTCCAAATCCACTCCAAACCTATACCTGAAGCCTTCCTCGATTATAAAGATAAAATTGCCTAAGAAAAACCTTAAGCCAGTTTTGACATCCCTCTTCTCCGAGTAATGAACTTTGACAGGGACTTGCTTTATTTTTAGTTTATTTTCAACTGCTTTTGCCAGCATCACATTATCAATAATATATCCGCCATAGCTGCCTTTAGAAATGATTTTCATGGCTTTTCTGTTCATTCCAATATAGCCGCAGTTGCTGTCGAATAAATCCACCCCGAAAAGAATATTAAAGGCCTTTCTCCATAGAAAGTTGGCAGCTCTATGCCTGACAGGAACATCCCTTTTCCATCGTCTAAATCCAGTCACATAATCATTCCCTTGCTTCAATGCTTTAACCAGTCTAGGCGCATCTTCGGGGTCATACTGCGAGTCGGCATCAATAAGAATAGCATATTCTATGTTTGGATGATTTTTTAGAACTTCTTTGAACCCTGTTACTAAAGCCTCACCTTTGCCTTTATTGGCTTTATGCCTGATAACTATCGCTCCATTCCTTCTAGCGATCTCTCCTGTCCTGTCTTTAGAGCAATCATCCACAACTATAATCCTAGCCTCAAGGGATTTCTTTAATCTTACTATGACTTCTTCTATATTTTTTTCTTCATTGTAGGCGGGAATTATAACTCCAACATCCGTTCCCATAAGAAATAATTCAGGTTTTAAAATTATTAAATGTCTAATCTAATAATTGGTCTACATAAAATCCATCCCTATATACGACATCAGTTTCACATTGCCCAGTTGCAGAGATTCTCCATCTCGACTCTTCTGGTAGGAAATCTGGAAATAATACTGTCAAATCCCGCACACACCCATTTATTCTAGCCTCTCCAACCCTCTGATCTTCTGTTCCTAAATTTCTTACAGAAACTAATGTATACCCTGCTAATAATTCTCTTAATTCGACTGGTGTAAATGTCTCCCCACGGATCGCATTATATAGTCTCATATTTGAATTATCGACCATGATTTTTAATGGCGGGTAAAATTTATAAAACCCACGCTTTTCGAAATATTCTATCTTTTTCAGAGTTTACGGAAAATTTTCCTTCAACTACACCCCAAATTTATTACTTTGCAAATTTTAAATTTTATTAATCCCATGAAAAAGAATATAAACATATAAAGAAAGTTTTAAGAAAGGTGCAATAATTGAAAAAAATCTTTGATGTATTCAAGCTTCAAAGCGAGAATAAGGTGGAAAGGCTGGAAGGCTTCTGCATACTTTCTATTTTTGCGGGTGCAGGCATCCTAAGCTTGGGGATAGGTTTAAGTATTTTAAATCCAAAAGGGATTTCTGCGATATTAGCCATGTTAGGGAGTGTTTTGGCATTCCTTTCGACTTTGGCATTGATAATTGTTTGGCTCATAAAAGAATGGAAGAGTGAATAGATGGCAAGAATACATGCAAGAAAAAGAGGCAAGTCCAGCTCAAAAAGGCCTGTTGGGAAAGGTTCTCCCAGATGGGTCAAGTACAAGAAACAGGAAGTTGAGAAATTGATAGTCAAATATGCAAAAGAAGACAAATCCTCCTCTGAAATAGGCATGATATTGAGAGACCAATTCGGGATACCTCTCACAAAAAGAGTGACAGGAAAAGGCATGACTAAAATTATGAAAGAGAATAATGTTTACCCCAAGTTCCGTGAAGATATATTCAACCTTTTCAAGCAGGCTATGAACCTAAGAGAGCATCTCGCCAAAAACAAAAAAGATTATACATCTAAGCGCGGGCTAGAATTACTGGAATCAAAAATAAGAAGGCTTGGAAAATATTATGTCAAGAAAAAGATTCTGCCTGAAAACTGGAAATATGAACCAGAAAAAGTCAAATTATTGATACAGCAAAAGTGATGAAATGGCGAAAAAACTCAAAGGAAAGGAATGGTATAAGCTTTTAGCGCCTGATATCTTTGGCAAGAAGCTCCTCGGGGAGACGCCAGTCGGCGATCCGGAGTACTTGAAAAACCGCGTGGTTTCAGCTTCACTCATTACTTTGATGAACGACCCGAGCAAATACTATTTCAAATTCAATTTCAAGGTAACAGATGTCAAGGAAAAATCTGCATTAACAGAATTCTGGGGGTTTGAATGCCTCAGGGATTATATTTCAAGAATGGTCAGGCACGGCGTCTTAAGGATAGATAATGTAGCTGACATCTCAACAAATGATGGAACGAAATTAAGGGTGAAAACCCTCACTTTGACAAGCAAAAAAGCAAAGAAAGAAGTTGAATTGGCTTTAAGGAAGTTTATTAAAGAAAAACTAGAGGAAAAAATTTCAAAGATGAGCCTGGAAAACTTCATTCAAGGCGTCTTGGACGATTCTATAAAAAGGTCTATTATTTCTGAAGGAAGCAAGATTTATCCTATCTACAATTTTGAGATGAGAAAGGTTGAAAGGCTTGGGTA
>PFTQ01000058.1 GCA_002789635.1 Candidatus Aenigmarchaeota archaeon CG_4_9_14_3_um_filter_37_18
AAAAATTCAAAAGCTATTACTCAGGTTTCATCGTGGTTTTAATTGGATTTTTGTTTTACATATATTTCCTGACTATTCTTGCCAATCTAGGATATGGCTTCAACATGGGAATGATTTTGAATCCAGCATTATCTGTTTTGTTTTTCTATATTGGATTTTTGCTGAGCCACACGAAAAGGAACTGGTTTATAGGGATAAGGACTCCTTGGACTCTGGAAAATGATAAAATATGGGAAAAAACACATAAGTTAGGTGCAAAACTGTTCAAGATATCCTCGCTTCTCATTCTTGTTGGTATTGTTTTCCCAGATTACACATTCTGGGTTGTTATGGGATCAGCTTTGTTAGCTGGGTTAACACCTGTGATTTATTCCTACTTCTTGTATCAGAAAGAGAAGAAAAAGTGAGAGTTAACTATTCCTCAGATTACATAAACTCATTCAAAAGTCTTTTGTACAAGGCAATTTTTTCATTAATATGAGCAAATGGACCATGATCATCTCCTCCAACAGCAATAACTTTGGAATTCTTTATATTGGAAGCAAATTCTTTTATTTTATCAATTGGAAATATGGGATCTGATTCAGCACCAACAAAAGTAACAGGAATATTTATACCATGACAAATATTTGCTGCAAAGTCTTTTTGTAAAAATTGCTTTATTATTTCGTAATGAATTCTTATTGGTGCTCTTCTTACGCCTTCTATATAAATTTGCATTTGTTTTGTGTCTTTATTTGAAACTGGATAAAGAACGGATAGAATACGGTTTGCCACATAATCACTGTTCTTTATTGAATTCATGAGGGAAATTGTTAATCTTCTGCCCAGCAGTTTCATAACAAGTCTTGAAAAATTGAAGAATTTAACATGAGACAAGTCCTTAGCCAAACCAAAAATAACCATTCTACCGAAAAGATCTCCATATTTGTGTTGAGCTGTAAGTGAAATGTAACCACCCATAGAGACTGCTAAGGTATCACAGCCTTTAATTTTTGTTTTTTTCATGAATTCATTTAGAAAATCTGCTAAATAGTCTAAGTTATACTCTCCTTTTAATTCTTGTGATTTTTTAAACCCAGGCCAATCTAATGCTATGATTTTATGTTTTTTAAAGAATTTTCTCGCTAATTTCTCAAGTTCTGGGTCGGCTTTTAAGAAAATTTCCATTGATTCACTAAAACCACCACCACTCCCAGGCCATCCGTGCAGAACAAGTATAGGCTTACCTCTACCTTCGGTGGTATAATGTATCTTAGAACCCCAGATTGTCACAAAATAATCTTGGACTGCCATAAATAATCCCCTTATAATTATCTCTCTTCCGTGTTAAAAAAACAATAAGTGAGAGTTAACTACAAAAACTTATACTCCAGAAAATAAACTTAATTAGAGGTGTGTTCAATGGAGACATGGGAAAGGACTTTGTTCATGATCAAGCCTGACGGCGTTAACAGGGGATTGATTGGTGAGTGCTTCAGAAGATTGGAAAATGCAGGTCTAAAGATAACCGCAATGAAAATGGTTCACCCGACAAAAAAACAGGCTGACGATCATTATCCCAGCGAGAAAGATGATATTGAATGGTTTAAATTAGTTGCGAAGAAAGGCAGGGAAGGTTACGAGAAAAGGGGGTTAAAGTTTCCTTATAATGATATGGTATATGCCAGGAACATTAAGAAGTGGCTAGTTGATTATTTGGCTTCTGGTCCTGTAGTTGTAGCGGTAGTTGAAGGTCCTAATGCAATTGACATGGCAAGAAAGATCTCAGGTGCAACAGAGCCAGGGCAAGCGCAAGTGGGAACAATTAGAGGGGATTTCAGTGTGGACACATACAAGCTTGCAAACGAGCTTGAAAGGCCGCTAAAAAATATAGTTCATGCCTCATCAAGCGTTAAAGATGCAGAGAAAGAGATCAAAGTCTGGTTCACCGAGAAGGAAATAGTCAAATACAAGAGATGCGGCGAGGATGTGATGTTTGCTGGATTCAAAAAGTGAGAGTTTGAAGGGGAAAATTCTTGTTACTGCTCAGCCAAATCCAGACATAGATAGGGTTGCTTGTATAATTGGATATTCAGAGTTGCTCCAGAAACAAGGTATTGATGCACATCCAGGGATAGTTGGAAACATCCACAGAGAAGCTCTGTTCATACTTGAAAACTTCAATGTTAATTATTCTAAAGTCAGTGAGAAATCTATAAGTGGTTTTGATGAATTCATTTTAGTGGATTCATCGTCTAGAACAGGATTGTCTGAAAATATTGACATCAACAAAGTAGTTGAAATTATCGATCATAGGAAATCTAATGAAGCTCATGTTTTCAAAAACGCAAAAATACAGATAGAATTCGTCGGTGCAGCTGCTACATTAATAGTAGAAAAATTTATGGAATCAGGAACAGAATTAAGTGAGGGTTCTCGCATACTTCTTTATGGGGCAATAGTGTCAAATACATTAAACTTCAAGTCAAACACCACGACTGGGAGAGATAAAAAAGCCGCTGAGTGGTTAAAGAAGAGGTTGAATTTGCCAAAAGATTTTGTGAGAAGAATGTTTTTAGCCAAATCAGACTTTGAAGGAAAAAATGTAAGGGATATCCTGATGCAAGACTGCAAGAGCGTGGATAAAGACGCAAAAGTTAGGTTTAGTATATTTCAGCTAGAAGTAGTGGATCTTGAAAGGATAATAAAAGATAACAAGAAAGAAATATTGGGTTTCCTAAAAGAAGACAAAATAAAACAAAATCTCGATTACATATTCTTAACAGGCGTAGATTTAGAGAAGGGCTTCAATATGTTTTTAGCCGTAGATGATAAAACCAAAAGTCTCCTTGAGAAAGCTCTAGGAATTAAATTTTCTGGTAATGCTGTTAGACGAGAAGGCCTCCTGTTAAGAAAGGAAATAATACCAATAATCGAAAGATATTTTTGAGAAGTGAGAGTTAAGGTTCCCTTTTCTTGAGTACCCCTTTAACATAGCTTTTGATCATTGTAAAATGAAGTATGAGGTGAATCCCAACAACCACAATCAAAGCAATAGAACTGTAGGTATGCCATCGGGAAACATCCCAACCCAAGAAAAACACCCTTCTTATCTTCAGAAAGAGTAAGATGCCAGTCAGGCCTGAAACTAAAAAAAACAAAGACATTGTTAAATCAATCAACATATTCTGGTCTATTTTTTTCATATTAATCCCAACAAATTATAGGATGACTTATATTTAATAAATTCAAGATTTGTAAAGAGAAAGATGGGATTTAAATTTTGTTCGAAAGACAAGAAATGTATAATAACCATAATAGCGATTATTCTGACCGGGATAATTTCCCTAATACTCATGAGGAACATCATTGTCTTTGTTGGCTTTCTGTTAATCAATGTATTCCTGAATTATTATCAAGGCAAAACAGAATTTCCTTTTGATCTAACACCTTCACTAGTCCTAATGATAATATTCTCGGTTAAGCTTGGTTTTGTTTATGGATTGGTATTTCTGTTTTTAGGTTCGGTTATACCTAGTGTTGTTGCAGCAGGATTTAACCACATGACCTTTCTATTCGTGAGTTTAGCTATAGTAGTCAGCTACCTAGGCTCTTTAGGAATAACTAACAACCTTATTCTATATGGATTAGGTTTGATTTTATTTCAGAGTGTAATCGCTTTTTTTATTGCAAAGTTCTTTTCTGATGATCCGATGACTTTGTTCTCGGTTTTCTTAGGGTTTTTTGTAAACATAGTTTATCTTCTTATTTTATCTGGTATTATAGGAAAAATATTGGTTTGATAGGACTAATTTATCTATAGTTTCCCAAAAAGTGAGATATGAGCGAGTGGTATTGCCTAAACTGCAGAAAAGTGGTTGAGACTTACATGGAATTATTCAAAGGATTCGCCCCAACATGCAAAGAGTGCGGAAGCTCGAGATTAATGAAGCTGGATGAGATGAATGAAAAGGAATTCAACGAATTTGTGGAAGAATTCAAGAAGAAGACAGGCGAGGTGGATTGAAGTATATGAAAGAAATGACGCTAAAAGATATTCAACAATTCCAAAGGGATTTTGACAAGAAGTATTTTGGCAAATATTGGGATAAGAACGAACACAGCACAGACGAACAGATAACAATCCTTAAAGACATGATTATAGCTTTGACCGGAGAATTAGGGGAGTTTGCAAACGCAGTAAAGAAAATAAGCAGGGATAGAAATGCCATCGGGACCGAACCAAGTGAAGAAATGCTGGAGAAACTAAAAGAAGAGCTAACAGACTGTTTTATCTATGTGATCATACTATCAAACATACTTAAGATGGATATTGAAAAGGAATACCTGGAAAAGACAGAATTCAACCACAAAAGATTTCAGAAATATCTAAAGTGAGACCAAACAAAAATAAAAAAAAGAAGTTCTTAGCAAAAAATCATTTAAAAACCTTGCTTCCGATCAAAGGTATCAGGGCAACAACAAAAAGAAGCCCCATGATGATCAGGCAACTTCCATATTGGGTTGTCGCCAAAGCCATAATATTCATCGACATAGGAATTAGATTAGGGAATATGATTTAAAAGGTCAAGTAATACTTCACCATCAAAATGCTTAAATTTCTATTAAAAAAGCTCATAAAAACCAACCCTCATGTGCTTAAAATGATAGTAAATTATTTATATTATTAAATCTTATATAATAAGATATGAAGGAAACCTTTATCAGGAAGATTAGAAAAAGCGGTACTAGCAGTTGCGTTAATTTTCCAAAGGAAATAATTCAATTACTTAATTTGAAAGAAGGTGATATGGTAAAGGTTACTGTAGAAAAAGTAGAAAATTGAGGTGGAAATTATGCCTAAAAAAGAAAAACATAAAGTAAAAGAGTATGGGACACAGACTTGTCCATGGTGTGTAAGAGTAAAAGAGTTCTTTGATGAAAATAATGTAGAATATGAATATGTTGATGTGGGAAAGGACAGAGGAGCAGCAATGGAAATGATAGAAAAAACAGGCCAGAGGGGGGTCCCAGTAATAGAAATAGACGGGGAAATAATAGTAGGGTTTGATGAGCCTAGAATTAGAGAGAAGCTTGGATTAAAATCGTCTTAAGGCATTTTAATTTTTTATCTTGCAAAAACTAATATCTCCTTTATCTAATAATTATTAGGTGGCGGTTATGTTTGATGTAATAATA